>JAPLUH010000408.1 GCA_026397675.1 Verrucomicrobiota bacterium | reverse complement strand
TTACCCAGCGGGAATGGCCTTCCAATGGACTCATATCGTTGCACTTCTGGGGCGTTGCCTTGGGAATTGTGCTGTATGTGGTTCCGATGAGCATCATGGGTTTCATTCAGGGAACGATGCTCAACGATGCCGCCGTCCGTTTTCTCGATGTTGTCCAGTTTACCCTGCCGTGGCTGAAGCTGCGGACCCTCGCGGGTCTGTTGTTGGCCGCCGGCCATGTGGCCTTTGTCATTAACGTCGGTTGGCTGCTGGTGCGGATGTTTGAACCCTACCGCAAGCCGGTGGTGCGCATCTTGACCGGTGAGGCTGAAACGGTGGCCGCCGCCAAACTACCATGAGTTACGGACCGCTACTTTTCTTGGGAATCCTCTTCACCTTGGCGACGAGCTGGGTGGGATTGGTTCTCCTTCCCCACCGTCAGATGGGGGCGTTGGGCCAGCACACTGACACCAACACGGCGGCCGTTTACCCGGCGGCCCGTGCGGGTGAGGCTCAACAAGGCGCTGAACACTACCGCTCTCTAGGCTGTGTTTACTGCCACACGCAGCAAGTGCGTCCCGAAGGCTATGGCTCGGACATCGAGCGCGGGTGGGGGCGTCGTCGGACGGTGAGTCGTGACTACATTCAGGACAAAACGGTGATGCTCGGGACCATGCGCACCGGCCCGGATCTGACCAATATCGGGGAGCGCCAGGCCGATGCCGCCTGGCATTATCGGCATCTTTACAATCCGCAAATCACCAGCCCGGGCAGCATTATGCCGCCGCATGGTTTCCTCTTTGATGTCCGCGTTATCGGGCAAGCCGGTCGTTCGACCAATGCGTTGGTTCTGGAAGGAACCTTCGCGCCGCCGGCCGGTCACGAGGTCATTCCGACGCGCCGGGCCGAGCAGTTGGTCGCCTATTTACGCAGTTTGAAGTCCTCTGGAGACCTGCCCGAAGCGCCGGTCAAGAAGGAGGAGGCTAAATGAGCAATCCCCAGGAAACTCCCAACGCCTCCCCCTCGCGGTTGGATAGCGGTGAACACCACGACGTCACCGAGTTGCACGCGGCCGTTCTGCGCGAGAAGCCCGATCCGGTGGAGGGTTTTGAGCCGGTGAATCTCTGGGTGGTCGCCGGCATTGCCGGACTGCTGTTCTGGGGTGGCGCGTATCTCACCCAGTACAGCGGTCGCTTCGAGGCCATGGAGTTCTCGGAGTTGCCGCATGGCAAGCCGGCTCTCGTGGCCGCCGTGGCCGCGGATCCTTTGGCGGCCGTCAAGCGAGACGGCATGATTGCCTACAATGCCGTTTGTGCGTTGTGCCATGGCGAAGACGGCGCAGGCAAAGCAGGAGTGGCTCCTCTGCTGGCCGGCTCAGATTGGGTGAATGCCGATGGACCGAATCGCCTCCTGCGTATTGTGCGCCACGGCCTCAAGGGCACGGTCAAGGTCAACAAGGACGTCACTTGGAACCCAGCCAATGATGCCGGCATCGTCATGGGCTCCCAGTGGGAGGCCATTGGCGGAACCAACGAGAAGTTGGCGGCGGTCCTGACCTATGTACGATCCTCGTGGGGCAACACCGGTGCGGCTGTGACGCCTCAAATGGTGGCCGACGGGTTGGCGGCGGTGAAAGACCGTTCGGCCGAGGCCAACTGGACCCAGGAAGAATTATTACAGGTGCCTGCAGGCGGGTCAGGAGCTCCGGCCGCTGCTGCCGCCACCCCCGATCAGCTCAAGGCGCTACTTCAGGCCCTTCCGGCCGAGCAGCGGCAGGCCATTCTTAAGGAGTTGTCCAAGTGAGTGGGTGGGAGGCTGAACCGTTCGACGGTTCCACCTCCCGGTTGCTTCGACGGTGGCTTCAGCCTTCGAGCGGTTTTGATGTTCGCGGAGGTGTGATTCTTGGGCCAAGTTCAGGACTGGGTCGGGGATTACTGACAAGTGCTCAAAATAATTTCTTTGGCCTATGAATGGGTGGAAGATCTTCAGTCGGCGATGGGTTCTCGTTGGACTCTTGGGGCTCTTAGGGGGCCTGGGTGTTGGTTGCGAGACCTATGGCAAGGCGGACTGGAAGTCCCGGGTTGGCCATTATTCGTGGGATCAGGCGATCGAAGAATTGGGTCCGCCCGAATCTGAGGCGAAAACTTCCGATGGATCGCGCGTGGCCCGTTGGGTGATCTCCCGATCGCGGACTTATAGCACCGCCGTTCGTGGCCCGATGTTCTGGAGTTGGAGCGGTCAAGATGTCACCACCACGGCCGAATCTCACTTGCTGCTCACCTTCGATACGCAAAGCCAACTCAAGGCCTGGAAACGCATATACAAATGAAACGCCTTCGCAATGATGCCTCCTCCGAGGTCGACCTCGGATGGATGGGTGCTCTTAATCGGGCGATTCGCTGGTGCTTGTTCATCGGTATTATCGGTTTCATCGTCGCTCAGTATTTACCGCTCATCCGGAAGAATCAGGCCTTGCGCGAAACTGTTGCGCGATGGGAGACCCAGCAAGCCCGGATGACAGCGCAGGCCAACGATACGGCGGCGCGCTTGCAAAGCCTTCGCGAAGATCCCCGAGCTGTGGAGCGTGCGGCGCGCGAGCGTTTGCAATTGGCCCGCACCAACGAGAGCGTGATCAACTTTGTGACGCCGAATTCTTCGAGCCATTGACCCCGAAATTCCCCATGAGACTGAATTCTTCTTGGATCAATCCCCGGTGGGTTGGCCTGATCATAAGTTTGTCGCTCGGCACCACCGCGCTCTCCGCGGATTCAGTGCTGCCGGTGTTTGATGCGCTTTGTGCGGCCCCCAAGCTTCAGATGTCTCTCACGGGAGACGCCGATTCGGTGGGGGTTCTGGAGGGGACTGAAGACCTCAATGGCGGCGAATGGCGCCCCTTGCTGCGGTTGGGGGCCATTTCTGGACACCACGAATGGATGGATCCCGAGAACCGGGCCCAGGCGCGGCGGTTCTATCGACTGAACCGTTCTCCGCGACCGCCGCTGCTGCCGTTGCCCAATTTCCGCCTGAATGATCATCAAGGGTTCTCCCATGAAGTGTTCCGCGAAGGGGATGCCCGTGCCGTGGTCCTAGTCTTCACCGATGCCCAGAGCCTGGAGTCGCACTGGAAGCAACTGAAGCCCATCGTCGAGGCCCAGACTGCGGCTGGCGTGCAATTCTGGATGGTCGATCCGATGGATGATCGCTCGGCGATGGCCGCGGCCGCCACCAAGGCCGGAGTGACCATTCCGGTGCTCCAAGACACCGCGCAACTGGTGGCCCGCTCCTATGGGGCGTCCGCTTCGGGCGAGGCTGTGGTGCTGGAGGCCGAGTCCTTGACCACGGTGTACCGCGGCGCCATCGAAGATGCCGTCGAAGTGGCCACAGGGGCTCCGGTTCGTCAGGCCTATTTGGCCGATGCGCTCACCCGATTCACTGCGGGCACGCGTCCGGCGGTGGAATACGCGCGCCCCCAAGGCCAGCCCTGGCGGCATGAAGACTCCGGAGTGGCCTCCTACCGCGACGAAATCGCCCCGTTATTGCAGAGTAAGTGCGTGACCTGCCATCGTCCGGGCGAGATCGGATCTTGGGGCCCATTCGAGCCAATGTCCTCGAGGGCCTTATGCCGCCGTGGCATGCCGACCCGGCACACGGCAAGTTCGAGAACGACTTCTCGCTAACCCCGCAGCAGCAGGCTCGGTTGGTCGCCTGGTTGGATGCGGGTGCCCCGCGCGAGGCCGGAGTGGATCCTCTAGAGACCGTGCCCCCGGCGGCGGGTTCGTGGCCCATGGGTCAGCCGGATGTCGTCCTCAAGATCTCCACTCGGCAAATCCAGGCAACCGGGCAAATGCCCTACGACTACGTCACGGTCAACAATCCCCTCAAGACCAATGCCTGGCTGCGGGCGGCGGTCATCCGACCGGGCAACCGCGCCGTGGTGCACCATGCGCTCATCTTCTACATCAAGGCGGGTTCCCCTTTGCAAATGGCGGCGGATTTTCTAGCCATCCAGGGTGGGTTGAATGGGTATTATGCCGGTTATGTGCCCGGCATGGACCAGCGCGAATATCCGGCCGGGACCGCCAAATACCTGCCGGCCGGTGGTGCGTTAATTTTCCAGATGCATTACACGCCTAATGGAAAGGCCACCACCGACGCCACCGAGATGGGGCTCTACTTGAGTCCGACTCCGCCGGCGATGGAACTGAAGACCGGGGCGGCCAGTTCGACGGCCATCGACATCCCTTCGGGAGAACGCAATCACCGCATGGTGGCAGAGCGATCCTTCGACAAAGCCGTCGATGTGCACGAGTTGAGCCCGCACATGCATTTCCGAGGAGATTCAATGCGCTTCGAGGCGTTCCTGCCCGATGGTTCGTCGCAGATCTTGCTCAATGTCCCCAAGTACGACTTCAACTGGCAGGCCTTGTATCGGTTGTCGCAGCCGGTTCGCCTCCCGGCGGGCAGTCGTATCCGAATTTCCGGTGGGTTCGACAATTCCCGTTGGAACCCCTTCAACCCGGACGCCAAGTCCCGGGTGCGATTCGGAGAGCAGACCTACGACGAAATGTTCATCGGCTACATCAACTACTCCGAGGTGCCATAGACTCCGTCGGCCCGTGTGACGGTCAGGTCCGGGTATTGCGGTTCCGGGCTCATCGGTATCCGGCTTAAGCCGGCTTGCCGATGAGCGCCCAAAATCAACGGAGGTGACCAGACTCCGGGGCTTCCTCAAAAAGCGGTACGAGTTGCATGCCCGGCACCGTAACGAGGCCGCGGTCGGTCAGGCGGATCTCTGGGATTACTGACAAGGGCAGGAGGTTGAATCCCATGTAGGGCAGTATGCATCCGGCTTCCTCCCAGACCTTCTTCAGGGCCGCTGTCTCTTGGGCCACGTCGCCCGCGCGTTTGTCGGAGAGCAGTCCGGCGATGGGCATTTCCACCAAGGCGAGCACTCGGCCGTCGCGCACCACGCAAACGCCGCCCTGGCACTTCCGGAGCGTGTCCACGGCCAGGGCCATGTCGGCCTCGTTCTTGCCGGCGACGATGAGATTGTGGGCGTCGTGCCCGACCGAACTGGCGACCGCACCTTCGGTCAGCCCGAAATCCTGCAACAGGCCGTAACCGACTCCGCCGTTCTTTCCGTGCCGTTCCACCACCGTGAGGAAACACCACTCCGGATGGGTCGCCAGCGTGGCGGGCCAGTCGCCGGCGGGCGTGAAGGCCACCTTCTCGTGGAAGGTCAGGATGCCCGGTAAGGCCACTCGAAGCACGTGGGCGGTGCAGGCGGACTTGGGAAGATCGGGGATGAGTCGTACCCCGTCGGCAATGTGGACGGTTTTGTAAGCGGCGGCCGGGTAGCGGTAACGATCAGACAAGGCTGCATCCAAGGTCGGGGTGACCGTGCCAGATTCGACCACGAGTTCGCCGCCGTACCAGGTGCTCTGTGGTTTCAGGTCGTCATTCAGCAGCACCACATCGGCCCGACGACCCGGGGCCAGCCCGCCGAAGTCACCATCCATTCCGTAGCGGGTGGCCGGGTGCAGCGACCCCATGCTCCAGGCGGTCACGGGAGCAATACCGGCCTTCACCGCCTCGCGCACGACCCAGTCGAGTCCGAAGAGGAAGAGGTCGTCGGCGTCCCGGTCGTCGGTGCACACGCACACCCGCTTGGGGCTGGCTCCGGCTCGGGTGACGGCCTGAATGGCCAGCGGCAGGGAGTGCCACGGCGTCGCCGGGTTGCCACCTCGCAAAAAGATCCACACGCCGGCCTCGAGGAAGTCGGAGGCGATGTCCGGATCGATGGACTCGTGGGTGTCGGTGATGCCGCTGGCGGCGCAGGCACTCACGAATTCTCGTCCGTAGATGTGCCCGCAGACCGGTTTGCCGCGCTTCAAGGCCGCCGCGAGGATGGCGTGGCTGCGCGGGTCACCCATGGCCACGTGTACGAAGTCCATCTTCTCGCCCAGCGCCGCGGCCTCGGGCCACCGGTCGAAGAGCGCGCCAATCTTCTCGGCGGTCAGGTAGCCCCCGGCGGTTTCAAACTGCGGACCGGTGGCCGGCACGGTGCTCGGGACCGTGAGGAAGATGTTCAGTGGGGCTCGCCGGGCGTCCTCCAGCATCCACTCGATCCCCTCCGCGTCGCAGACGTTCCCGATCTCATGGCTGTCGCAGAAAATGGAGGTGACGCCGCTGAGCAGGGCCGCCTCGGCATAGGCGCAGGCCGTCATCATCGACGACTCGATATGGATATGGGGATCGACCAGGCCGGGGGCCAGGATTCCGCCGCCCGCATCGAAGAACCGGGCCCCGGAGTTTTTGGAGCACGAGCCCGCAGGCTTCACAGCGGCGATGCGGCCGGCGCTGATCCAAATCTCCCGCTGGTCATGGATACGCTCGGTGTAGGTCGAAAGCACCCGAGCCCCGGTGATCACCAGGTCCGGGGCCTGCCGCCCCATGGCCACTGCGGCCAGGCGCTGAGTCAGGGTATGCAGTGGGGCGACGGAGAAACGGGTCAGGGTGCTCATGCTTGGGGCGTGCCGCCGGGCACGCCCTCAGTCCTCGACCAGAAGGCCCGGTGAGTCAAGAGACGGACTGTTCAACGGGCGAGGTTGGTCAGAGGAAGCCAGCCAATTGGGCCCGTCCGGTCACGCCGGCACGTTTGGCCCGCAGCAGAGCCGCGCCGAGAGCAACACCGAGGGTCGCCGCGAGGCTCAGCCCGGCCACGATCACGGTCAGTCGCCAATCGCCGCCCCAGTGGCGCAATCCCCAGATGGCCAAGCCTGCAGCCAAACCGGCCGAAAGCACCGCGCGGGACCACGAGGCACGCAGCATCGCCCAGGGGGATCGGCCGCTGGCCCGGGCGAACTCGAGGTGGAGCGGCAACAAGGTGCTGCCGGATGAGCCGGCGATAAAGGCGATGACGACACCCGTCGGTCCCAGCCACAGGCCTAGGGGAACGCTGAAGGCCAGGCAGCAGACCAGTTCGCGGCGCATCAATCGCGCCAGCAAGTCCATGTGCCCATGGCTGAACATCCAATAGCCGGGCTGCGAGGCGATGCCCATGATCAAGTAGCGCACGGCGAAGAGCGACGTCAGCACCGCACCTCCGGAGAAATCCTGAGCCTTGTAGTCGGTGATGAAGGCCGGGATGCACAGCGCCGAAACAGCCATGGCTCCGCCCCAGAGCCATCCATTGAAGCGCAGGACCCCCTCGGCGATGGTCTCGGCCTTGTCGGTCTTGGCTGCCAAGATGGGCCAGACCGCATCATCGGCCGACTGCAGCAACAGGCGCAGTTTGCTGAAGAGGTTGGCCACCAGCAGGTACTGGCCGACGAGTTTTCCCTGGCACAGCCAGGCCACCAGCATCGCATCGAAGGTGTAGACCAGCAGGGTCCAGAACTGGAAACGCATCAAGCCTGAGGATTCGGGCCAAAGTTCCTTGAGTCGGCTCGAATCTTCCCGGCTCCATGCGAAGTCCAGCAGGCGGAGTCCCGGGGCTTCGGCGCGGATGACGGGAGCGGCCAAGGCCATGGCCGCGAGGCTCGGCAGGCTCTGGGAGAGCACGAAGGACCAGATTCCGAGGCCTGCCCGGAAGCCGATCCACAAGATGCCAATCGACGCCCAAGCCATGCAGAGTTGCAGCATGAACATGCGGCGCTGCTGGCCCAGGCCAGTGAGCAATTGCAGGAAGGCCGACCCCAAAGCCACCACGCCACTCACAGCGCCCAGCAGGGGATAGAAGGCCCAGGGGAGGTGCAGCGATCGGGCGTTGGGAGTGAACGAGTAGGCGCAGAGGATGATCGTACCCAGCACGGCCACGGCGGCGCAGAACCAGGAATAGAGGCGCTGGCCGAACTGCAGCATCTGGAAGGTTTCCTCGTCGCGGGCCCGTCCGAGGATCCTCCGGTTGAGCGTGTTGCGGAATCCGCCGTCGAGGGCGGGCAAACTTCCCAAGACCAACAAGGCCGCGCTGATCAGCCCAAACAGCTCCACCGAATCGAACATCCGAATCGTCAGGAGCGACACCAGAGCCCAGGAAAGGTAGGCTATCGCGCGCCAGAAAACGGTTTGGAGAAAGAGGGAACCCAGCACTGCGGTGGACCCTATCAGTGGCGATTCCCGGCAGCCATTGCTCTCTTCCATGCCGGTGTGACCGTGAGGGCGTTCCGGGTGTTCAATTTCTGACCTGGGTCAGGCAATGGCTGGGCAATAGAATGGGCAATGTAGACCCCCTCTCGCACCGTGTGAGGTCTTGTCGGTGAGGGGAGTGGGTCTGGTTGGAGCGGGTTTAAGCTCATGTTGAGCTCGTGTTGGGCTTGCCTCGCCGGAGGCTCTCCGGTAGGGCCGGTGGGACATGACCGTTGATGCATCGACTCCGGCTTCTTCTCAGCGCGGGCGCATCCTGGTGATTCGCGGTGGGGCTGTGGGCGACTTCATCGTCACGCTGCCCGTGTTGGCGGCGTTGCGGAACCAGTTCCCCCAGACACGACTGGAGGTGTTGGCTTATCCGCAGGTGGCCACACTGGCCGTCCGGGCCGGTTTGGCCGACGCGGCTCACGCCATCGAATCGCGACCGTTGGCCGGATTTTTTGCCCGCAACGGGATACTCGATCCGATCGAGTCGGAGCGGTTTGCCCGTTGCGATGTCATCTTCAGTTTTCTGTACGATCCGGATGAACTCTTTCGTGGCAACCTTGCCCGCGTGACCTCCGCCCAGGTCATCCAAGGTCCGCACCGTCCGGTGGAATCCACCGGGGTTCCCGCCGCGGTTCAACTGCTCGAGCCCTTGGAACGCCTAGCCATCTTCGAGGTCGACCCGGTGCCGCGCCTCCGTTGGGCCGGGATGGGTCCGTGTGCGGAAGGGTGGATCGCCCTGCACCCGGGCAGCGGCAGCGCCCGCAAGAATTGGCCTTTGGAGCGCTGGAAGGAACTGGTGAGCCGTTGCGTGGCTCAGACGAATTTGAGTCTGGTGCTCATCGGCGGCGAGGCCGAGGCCGAGGCTCTCGACAGCCTGGAGCGGTTGATTCCAGCGGCGCGACGTCAGGTTTTGAGAGGCCGTCCTCTGGAATCGGTGGCCGAACAGCTTTCCCGCTGCCAAGGGTTCCTTGGGCATGATTCGGGGATTACCCATCTTGCAGCGGCCGTGGGGCTTCCGTGCCTGGTCTTGTGGGGAGCTTCCAATGAGTTGGTTTGGAGGCCGGGCGGTCCAGCGGTTCGAACCGTGTCGCATCCGGGTGGATTGGCCGATCTCGGACTTGAGGCTGTTTGGAACTGCTTTACGGCTCAATTTCACCCCACTGGGACTGCGTCAGGACGCGATCTCCAGTAGGGAGCTCGTCCCTGACTTTCGTCGACGGCGGATTGGCTTGAGTTCAAAATTCCACCAAAGAGTTGGCCCTTGAAAAGGGCTGCCGCGACCTCCTTGCCGGTCTCGGGTCTGAACGCGCTGTGGTAAAAATTAGAAAAACCCGTTGCAGATCCGCCTCAAAACAGGCTTTGTTCACGGCTCCGGTTTCCAGGCTTAGGCCTCGACCGGTGGCTCGAGGTGCCTAGGTGCCTCGGCTGTGAGCCTGAATGCGGAGCACTCTTGAAAAGAGTTTCCGCCAGGTCCGGGAAGGAGCTGAATTTTGAAGTGAGCGAAGTCAAACTGAAGAAGGGCGAACCCGTGGATCGCGCGCTGCGCCGCCTGAAGAAGAAGGTGGACCGCGAGAACACTCTCCGTGACGTGCGCATGAAGCGTCATTATGAGAAGCCCAGCGAAACCAAGCGTCGTAAGATGAAGGTTTCCAAGTTCTCTGCGATGCTATCCGCCCGATATGCCGACCAGTGATGGTCAGTAGCTCGGCGCGACCGCTGTAAGGCGGTTTGCTTTCAACAGGGCCGAATGCTTTCCTTCGGGAACGCATTCGGCCTTTTTGTTTTCCAAACAGGAGTTTAGAACCCTGAGTCTAAAACTCTGAGTATAGAATCCTGAATTTAGAGCCGGAAGACCTTACACCATGTATTCTCTATCCACCTGTTGGAACTCGAGCCGCCACCAAGACGGGGGTGATATGCTGCGGGAGATCCGGGACCTAGGCTTCGAGTATGCCGAGTTGAGTCACGGAATCCGCGTCAGCCTGGTGCCGGGGATTATCGATGCCGTGGCAGCCGGGGTGATTAAGATTAGTACCCTGCACAATTTCTGCCCGTTGCCGATGGGCGTGAGCCACGCTGCTCCCAATCTCTTCAAGTTCTCAGCCTCCGAAAAGCGCGAGCGCGATCTAGCCTGGAAGCACTCGATCAAGACCATCGAGACCGCCGAGCGCCTGGGAGCTCAGTTGATCGTGCTGCACTCTGGCGCCGTCGATCTCTCCGGCTTCTTCGGAGATCCCCATTATCAGGACAAGCTCGAAGCCCTCGCCGCCGCTGGAAAGCAGGACTCGCCGAAGTACATCAAACTCATGGCCGAGTTGGAGCAACGCCGCGAGGCCCGCAAGGAGCAACCCATGGAGTTGGCCATCGACATGATTCGTCGATTGGCGGAGGTGGCCGGAGAGAAGAATCTCCTCCTCGGTATTGAGAACCGGGAATCTGTCGAAGAAATCCCCTTCGACCACGACATGCTCTTCTTCCTCGACCAGTTGCCAGACAACGTCCGCTACTGGCATGACTGCGGCCACGCCCAGATCAAGCACCAGATGGGTTTCATCGATCACCGCATGCACTTGGAGAGTTTGTCCGAGCGCTTGGGTGGGTTGCATATCCATGACGTGGTGCTCACGCCCGATGGAGCCCACGATCACGCACCGCCCGGAGCTGGCGTGATTGATTATGTCGCCCTCAAGCCGTTCGTGGGCCCGCAGCATATCAAGGTCATTGAATTGAACCCTGGGGTGGCGCCGGAAGATGTGACCAAGGGATATGCGCACATTCGGTCCGTCTGGGGGCCGGAGTAGTCCCAATGGCTTCTCGGCCGTGAACGATTCCAAAAAAACACTCGGGCAATTGATTCGCTTGGCAGTCTGCGGACTGCTGTTGGCGGTCATTTTCCACGCGATCTTCTGCAATGAAGCTCAGATCGACCTTTTGGCTCAAGGGAAGCCCGAGGCATGGAATGCCATGGGGCGTTGGGAGCAGCGTCAATACGCGTGGACCCATAGCCCTGCGAAGCTTCTGGAGATGGCTCGTCGGTTGGATCCCGGGAGTCTGGGGCTGGCCTTTGGCCTCTGCGGTGCCCTGATTTTTCTGGGTGGGCTTCGTTGGCGAGAGGCCCTTCGGGTCCAGGGCCTGGAGTTGCCCATGGGTGAGGTGACGCGGCTTTCCTTCGTGGCTCATTTCTTTAATGCTTTTTTGTTGGGGTCCACCGGAGGTGACGTTTGGAAGGCCTATGCGGCCGCCCGGAGTACCCACCACAAGAAGGCGGAAGCGGCGCTCACGGTGTTTGTGGACCGCTTGATCGGTATCTTATCGCTCCGGGTGTTTGCGTTGATCTTTGCCAGTCCCACCTGGCCGCTCTTCGTGCGCTTTCGTCGCTACGACGGGGTGGGTCTGGCGATCTTTGGCATGATGATCGTGGCGTTGGTTTGTGCCGGTGCCGGGTTCTTCACAGACATCCTTTCTGAGGAGGGGCGCCTGAGCCGGTGGATGGGGCGTTTCCCGCAAATG
>JAPLUH010000212.1 GCA_026397675.1 Verrucomicrobiota bacterium | reverse complement strand
GGCCGCGGTGTTCGGCCAACTGGAAGCGGTGCGAGCCTTGGTTCAGGCGGGAGCCGATGTGAACGCCCGGAACAACGATGGGGCCACCCCTCTCCTGGTAGCCGCGTTCTTCTGCCGCACCGAAATCGTGCAACACCTGTTGGCTCACGGCGCTGACAAACTCGCCAAAGACAACGCAGGAACAACGGCCCTAAATTCCGTCTCGGTACCCTTCGATCAAGTCAAAGGCATCTACGATTTCTTGCAGGCCGTTCTCGCTCCCGCGGGCTTGAAACTCGATTACGAGCAACTCAAGGCCACTCGCCCAAAAATCGCCAACCTGCTGCGATAGACGATCGGACCTTGGAGTCTTTTTAAATCGCGCCGTTATCGATGAGGCGCGTCTTGCCGACGAAGACCGCAAGAACGATGCGATGCCCTCGGCGGACCGAGTCCACCGGGCGCAGTGTGTCCGGATCGACGAAGGCGACGTAGTCTAGACGCGCGGCCGGACACTCGGCCACCAAGGCTTCCACTCCCTGACGGAGCCGGGCTGATGGAACACCGTCCACAAATCGCCGGACCTCCTGACGGACCCATTTCTGGGAACGCCACAAGACAGTGGCTTGCACTCGCTCCTCGGGTTGCAGGTAGCGGTTGCGCGAACTCATCGCCAAGCCATCCGATTCCCGTGTGGTCGGAGCCACCACGATCCGGATCGGAAACTGAAGGTCTGTCACCATGCGCCGAATTACGGCCGCCTGCTGCCAGTCCTTGGCCCCGAAGACCGAAACCTCGGGCAACACACAGTTGAAGAGCTTCGCCACGACAGTAGTCACGCCCCGGAAATGGGTGGGACGCGAAGCCCCTTCCAGACCCTGCGTCAACCCCTCCTCCACGACATACGTGGAGTAATCCCCGTCCTCGCGCCCCGCATACATGTCGCTGTCTGTCGGCGCAAAGATCACGTCTACCCCTGCCTCGCGGCACAATTTGGAATCTCGGGCGAAGTCTCTGGGGTACTTGGCCAAATCTTCAGTCGGTGCGAACTGGGTGGGATTCACATAAATGCTGACGACCACCACTCCATCGACCCCGACCCGCCGCCGCGCTTCGTGTACCAAGCTCAAATGACCGGCATGCAAATACCCCATGGTCGGCACAAAACCGACGCGGAGGCCCCGACTCCGCCACAGCAGCGCCTGACGCTGCATGGCCTTGGGCGAGCGGATGATTCGCATACCGAAAGCCTGCGCACAGGCTGGCGAAGTTCAAGCTCACGGCGATCCCAGTCCTGGGCGCCCTGACGCGTCAGAATTCCAAACCTTCCCGAACTCTTGTCGCGACGGGACATCGGCCTATGATCTACCTCCAACATGACTCTGGAGTTCCTCAAGATGAGCGGAGCCGGCAACGACTTCATCCTGCTCGACAACCGCAATGCCCGCATCGTGCTAACTCCGGAGCAGGTGACCAAATTGTGTCACCGGCAGTTCGGCATTGGAGCCGATGGCCTCATGCTTCTGGTGCCTAGCCTCACCGGCAAGGCCGACTGGGCCTGGCGCTTCTACAACTCCGACGGATCGGATGCCGCCATGTGCGGCAACGGCGCCCGTTGCTTCGCACGGTACATCCAGCGGGCCACCGGTTGGACCAAGCCTACGGTGACCTTTGAAACCGCCGCCGGCGTGATTACCGCCGAATTCCAGGGTGAACGGGTGACCATCAATCTCACGGCTCCGCACGACCTCCGCCTCTCGGAGAAGGTCACGACACAAGCCGGAGTCTTGGAGGTCAGTTCCATCAACACCGGCGTGCCGCATGCCGTGGTGTTCGTGGAAGACGCCGACAAGGCCATGGTCCAGCCCTTGGGTTCGGAACTGCGCTGGCACGAGCACTTCAAGCCGCGCGGTACCAATGTGAACTTCGTTCAAGTCATCGGACCCAATCAACTCCGCGTGCGGACTTATGAGCGGGGCGTCGAAGGAGAAACTCTCGCCTGCGGCACCGGCGTCACCGCTAGCGCGTTGGTCGCCTCACGCCTGCACGGCTTCTGCTCACCCATCCGCATCCAGGTGCAGGGCGGCGATGAATTGAGCGTTTCCTTCCAAGCCGATGGCCACGGAGGCTTCAGTGATGTTCGACTCGGCGGACCGGCCACCTTCGTCTTCGAAGGGCGGATCCTGATCTGACCCCGCCCGCTCTGGATCCCGCGCAGTAGCCCGGGCCGTCAGGGTGTTGCTTTTTGCTATTTTAAAGTAAGTTACCCAGACCCGCATGAGTCCTCCGAAGAAATCCCCGGCCGCACCCGCGTTGGTGGTGGGCATTTTCCTCTTCATTGTCGGGATCGCCGCGACGGCCTGGTGGTTCAACCGGGCCTCCAACGAGGACTCCCAGTTCGCCACCCACATGAACGCCGGTCGTGGCTACTACGCCGCGGGCGATGCGCGGCGGGCGATCGAAGCCTTCCAAGTGGCCTTGTCGATGAACCCGTCCAATCCGGACGTTCACCTGAACTTGGCCAATGCCTTCCTCTTGGCGAGCCAACCTTCCCAGGCTCTGGTCCATACCCGTGAGGCGCTGCAAGTCGAACCCGGCCGCGGCGCGGCTCACTACCTGGCCGGCTGCGCTCATCTACGCCTAGGCTCCTTTTCCAACGCGGTCCAGTCGCTGACCGAGGCCAAGCAAGCCGACCGCACCCTCAACACCGTGAGTTTCCAGTTGGGCCTCGCCTATGCAGGTTGGGGACGCTTTCCCGACGCCGCCGAGCAATTCGTCGAGGTGATCGAATTCGACAAGGATCACCCTTCGGCCCACTACCAACTCAGCCAGGCCTACCTGCGGCAGGGAGCCCGAGAGCAAGCATCTGCTGAGTTGGCCGAGCACCAACGGGTCGCAGCCGGAAAGTCGCAGGCGGCCGACAACCCGGCTCTCTTCGAGAAATGCAAGTACACCGAAATTCTCGCGCCATTCGCCCTCGAGCAGCCCGAATCCGACCCGGTCTCTGTCCAATTTGTGGAGGACACCGCCCGAGCCCTGGGCCCTGAGGCGAGTCAACTCAAAGGCCCGTTTGGTTTGTTCGACTTGAACCGTCGCGGTTGGAATGATGTTTTGCTCAACGATGACCAAGGGCGTTTGCATCTGCTCTGGAACTCCAACGCCACATTTACGGCAAGGTCCGAACCCTTGGCCTCCACGGTTGGTAAGGTTCAAGAAATCGTCGTTGGAGACCTGAACAACGACCGTTACGACGACGCATTACTCGTGGGATCCGAAGGGTCTCAATTGCTCAAGTTCGCCACCAACGGGTTCATCACCGACGGATCAGCTCTGGGTGGGATCCGGGCTCTGAAAGGAACAGACGCCACCCTGGGGGACATCGACATCACCGGTAAACTAGCGCTACTGGCGGTCACCCCAGAAGGCCGACTTAGGGCTTTCACCAATTACGGAACGGCCATCTTCCGCGAACGCAAAGCAGGTCCGGGCGATGGATTTGATATTACCGGTGTTACTTCGGTGACCATCGAAGATTGGAACAACGACGACCTCCCAGATGTGCTGCTCACGCGCAAGGGAGAGCCGCCCTGGATCCTGTCCAATCAACGTCGGGAGGGCTTGTCGGCCATGGCTCAGCCCACGGACTGGCCAGTGGCTCGATGCCTGGCCGTCGGTGATTTCAACAACGACCTTCGGGCCGACGTGGTCCTGGTGACCGAGACCGCAGTGGCCCTGTATTTCGGTGGACTTCGTGAACCCGTGCGCCTCCCGGCCAAGAAAAACGGGATCCAAAAGATCCGCGCCCTCGACTACGACAACGATGGCTGGCTAGACCTAATTTCTTGGGGCACCGATGGACTCCGAGTCTGGCGCAACCGCGGCCGCCGGGGTTTCCACGAAATGACCGAGTCGCTGGGACTCAAGAGCCTAGCGGGCTTCACCGTGCGCCATGCCGCCTTCGCGGACTTTGATCAAGACGGCGACATTGACTGCCTCCTCGAGATCCAGGGACGCGGAGTCCAATTCTTCCGCAACGACGGGGCCAACGCCAATGGCCTGGTCAAGTTTCGCCCCATCGGAAACCGATCGAATTTCAGCGGCATCGGCCTGCACATCGAGCTCAACGCCGGCAATTGGCGAGCCCTGCGCAGCGTCCAGCGCAAGCCCGTGGAGATCGGCGTGGGACGCCACAAAGACATCGAAACGGTCCTCGCCCGCTGGGCCGATACCCAACCCTTGTTTGGGGTGAGCGCCCACCCGAAGCAGGTGATCGACCTCATCGAGCCCAAGAACCCGACGGGCTCCTGCCCTTACCTCTACGCCTGGGACGGCACTCGGTTCCGCTTCCTGACCGACATTCTCAGCTCTGCGCCGGTAGGACTCCCCTCTCGGCCCGGCCACAACATCGTGGCGGACCCTCGGGAATGGGTATCGCTCGGCGGCTCAGCCGATTTCGTCCCCAAAGAGGGACACTACACCGTGCAACTCACCGAGGAGTTGCGCGAAATACTCTACCTCGACGAAGCCAAGCTCGGCTGGGTGGATATTCCGGCGAGCGCTGAGGCCCATTCCACGAGCAAACTGGTGCCCGGACCGCCCTTCCCTCGCCACGAACTACGAATTCTCTCGGGTCGTGTTCCGCTCCGAGAGGCCCAGGCAGGCGATGGTTCGTCTCTGACCGCCACACTAGATCAAGAGGACGGACAACGGTTTTCACCGCGCTTGCGGGCTCCCCAACTGCGAGGATTGTCAGAATCCACTTCGATCGTTCTGGATTTTGGGCCCCTGACCAACCACCCGGGACTTACCCTGGCTCTCAGCGGTTGGCTGCGCTTTGGCGGCGGCATGGCCAACATTGCCGGCAGCCATGATCCGGAGTTGCCTTTCCCCTTCCCCCAACTCGAAGCAGAGACGGCTCCGAACCAATGGCAACCGCTCCGAGAAGTGAGCGTTGGCGCACCCGCCGGTCGCACCAAGACCATCCTGGTGCCCTTGGGAGGCCACCTGCCGGCGGGCACTCGACGCCTGCGGTTAACCTACGCGTTTGAGCTGCACTGGGACCGCATCGCCCTGTTCCAAAACAACCAACCCGCCGAGGTGAGTACTCGGCGCCCCACCTCGACCGATCTCCATTGGCATGGCTACGGAGAGTTTGCCGCCACGGGCCCCTCAGACCCGCTCACCCCCCTGCATGAGAGTGTCCGTCAGCGCCCTTCGTGGCGAATCACCCCCAGCGGTTGGGCCACCCGATATGGCTCGGTCGATGAGCTCGTTGCAGCCGAGGACAACGGGGTAGTGACGGTGGCCGCGGGCGATGAATTGACTCTGTCATTTGCCTCGGAGGGCCTACCGCAAATTTCCTCCGGACACGCGCGGCGATTCTTCCTCTGGACCGTCGGATGGAACAAGGATGCCGATTACCACGTTGCCGCCGGAGACCGGATTGAGCCCATGCCTTGGCATGGCATGGACGACGCGCGTCATGGCCGGGAGGCCCGCCCGTCCTTCCCCAGCGATGCCCTGCACCAGCGGTTCAACACCCGTTGGGTGGGCCCGTTGAACTACGACCGCGTGGAAGCCAAGCGGGTGGAAAATAAAACAGGCCGATGACCCTTGTTAGGGCTCGGCCTGTTGAAAACTAATCAGCGTCGAAACTCAGGGACTCACGGTCCTGAGAGCAATGGCCTTGATAGTGTCGTTGATCGTGTTGCCGAGTAATTTCAGGATTCGACCGCGCTCAGCTCTACCGGTTCGACCCGCACACCTTGCTTCTTGAGCCATTGCACCCCGGCGGTGATCTCCGAGGCAGCCCCTTCGATTTCCAAGCAAACAATACCGACCACATCGGTCACGCTCGCCTGGCGAATGCTCGTCACCAGCTTGAACTGATGCCCCAATTTCCAAATCACTGGCGCCTTGATGCGCTGAGGCGGATAGGTCAGCCAGAAACGAGCGGCGGTCTTGTCAGAGTCCAAACTCTTTCGCAGCGGCTTGACTGCCTTGGAAGCCTTGAAAGCTTTTGGAGCACCCTTGGGAGTTGTTATGGCCTTAGAAGGCTTGGAAATTTTGGTGGGCATGGTGCCGTTAGAGAGGTTGGGACAGCCAAAAAGAATCAACCCCCGGCTATCGCCGGAATGATGCTAATCTCGTCGCCGTCCTTGATGACGGTGGTCTGATTGTCGAGGAAGCGGATGTCTTCCTCGTTCAGGTAGATGTTCACAAAGCGCCGAACCTCACCTTTTTCGTCGATCAGGCGCTCGGCGATGCCGGGACATTGGTTCTGCAGCTCAGCGATCGCTCCGGCGATGGTGCCAGAGCTCACCTGAACAAGTTCAACGTCGTGGGTGAGCTTGCGCAGCGGCGTGGGAATGCGGACGTGTACGGCCATAAGATCAGTTCCTAAAGTCCCAGAGAATCCGGGAATCTCGCCCGAAGGCAAGAGCGCTATCATCGACCTCAGTGGTGAGCTCAGTGCTGCCCTCGGCCAACGTCGATAACTAGGGCGTGGGTTTTGTCAGGCAGCGACGGCGGCCGCGGCGAACTTCGGAGCACCATACGGCAACTCGTCAGGAATCGGAGTATAGTGGGAGAATGCCTCAAACATCCGGGTGAAGTCCTTATTTACATCGCCCGACAAGCAATCGGTGAGGTCATTGGCCAAATCCGGAAATTGGTCGGTGATGGTCTTGAAGCTGATGTTCGGGTCGTAGAAGGCATACACCAGCTTGCGCATGTTCTCGATGCTCTGACGGGTGACCCGACCATACTCGGTGAATCGCTCCGGAGAAACGTCGCCGGCCTGCAACGCTGCATGAATGGCGTCCGCGGCGGCCACCCCGGTCTTCAATGCAATCATCATGCCACTAGAGAACACTGGATCCAAGAAGCCCACGGCATCGCCCACCAGCACCAATCCGCGGTCGGCACAGTATTCGGAGCGGAAGGTGTACTCGGCCGTGAGCCAGTACTGATCGCACACTCGACCCGTGGACAAATGGTCTTGGATCCATTTGTTTTGCCCGATTTCTCGCTGAAAAATGGCCTCAGGGTCTTTGAGACCTTCACGGGTCAGATACTTGCCGTCGGCCACCACGCCCACGCTCACCCGATTGTTGTGCTGAGGGATGTACCAGAACCAACCCTTGTCCGGGATGAAAGCCACTGTGGTGCCTCCCTCGTCGATGCCGGTGTCCCGCTTGGCCCCCTCGTAATAAGTCCACACGGCAACCTTGTTGAGCTTGGGATCACCACGCCTCCAAGCGTTGCGAGTGGCAGCGATGGCCTCGCGCCCCGTCGCGTCCACGGTGACTGGCGAGCGAACCTCCACCTCTCCATACTCGCGGGACTTGACCCGAACACCATAGTAAGTGCCCACGCCGTCCTGCAGCAGTTCGGTGACTTCCGACTCTTCCCAAACCGTGACGCCGTGCTCTCGGGCATTGTTGAGCATCATCTGGTCGAACTCGCTGCGCAGGACCTGCCACGACTGCGCCACGGTTTCACGATCATACCGGTTGAAGAAATAGAAGGGTTGCGAAGCACGGCCCGAAGGGGAAACGAACTGCACGGAATACTTTTTCATGAAGCTCGACTGGCGGAGCTTAGGAATCATCCCGATCCGCTCCAACGGCGGATACGTGAAGGGGATCATCGACTCGCCAATATGATACCGGGGAAACTTCTCCCGTTCTACCAGCAAGACTCTCCGACCGTGCATGGCCAGAGCGGTCGCCGCGGAGCAACCAGCTGGACCTGCCCCAATGATCACTGAATCGTAGTTTTCCACCGTTTTCATACGCAGACGTATTATTTCCTGGAGTGACAGGTACTCCAGTCCGCGGGACATGCAAGCGGCAGATTGAGGAAACTCGACCCTCCGAGGGTGGACTTGCCCTGCAAATGGCTGCGCCGCCGTGGTTCACGGCGGCGCAGCGCTAAGAGAAGGTTATTTCTTAGGAGCGTCAGCCTTCTTCTTTTGCTCGGCAGCCTCCTTCTGGAGACGCTCGGCATCGGTCGACTTGATCACCTCGATCTGGGCGCCTTTTTTCAACTCATCGGCACTCGGAACCTTGATAATATCGCTGGTGACGCTGCTGGGCAGCGGCGGCGCGACCTGCGGCTTCACGTTCAGCAAGTCCACCTCGAAGATGAGGGTGGAATGGGGCGGGATCTTCGGCGGAGAACCGTTCTGTCCGTAAGCCAGATCCGAAGGAATCACAAACTGGTACTTCGAGCCCACCGTCATGAGTTGCAACCCTTCGGTCCATCCCTTGATCACCCGGCTCAGACCAAAGCTGGCTGGCTGTCCGCGAGTGTAGGAACTGTCGAACTCGGTCCCATCGACCAGCGTTCCTCGGTAATGCACCTCAACGACATCATCGCCCTTGGCCTTAGCGCCCTCAGCCGCCTTGAGCACCTTGTACTGCAGACCACTGGCCGTGACCTTGACGCCTTCCTTGGCCTTATTGGCTACCAGAAATGCCTCGCCCACCACCTTGGCCTTCTCACCGTCTTCCTTGCGCTTTTCCTCAGATTTTTTGCGAATCTCGGTGCTGTAGTTCCGCAAAATAATATTAGCCTCACCGTCGGTGATCACCGTCGGCTTGCCGCGGAGCGCCTCCGAGAACGCCTTGATGACGATCTCGGCATCGTGCTCGTAGCTGCCACGCGACAACTGGCGTTTGATGTCTCCGGCCAAGAGCACGCCCATGGCGTAACTGTGCTTCTCGAGATCGGTCTTGAACTTACCAGCCCCAGGGTCGACAGCCGGTGCATTGGTAGACGAGCCCGAAGCGGGAGCTGGAGACACCTTGACGGCGTTGTTCTGCCCCAGCAATGAACCGGCCAGAACGCCGGACAATAGGAAGATCGGAAGTGTTTTCATTGTCAGCCTGCATGCTCCACCCCGTGCTCAACGGCGTACTTCGGGGCAGTTGTATTGCGAGGACTTACCAACCCCTTCTCGCAAAGTCGAGCCTAGGCCGCAGCGGTGGAGCTTCATGGGGGTGATAACCGAGCGAATGAAAAGCGGGGCGAGAGGATTGAGGCTCGAAAGCCCTTTTCACAATCGCCTCCGGCGATGGAATTCATTCACACCCAACGGTCCCTCCAGCGGCAGCGGGACCGCACCGGAGCGAGCATTGAAGGCAAACACCAAAAAACCCTCGCGCGCAGCGCGAAAACCCCCTCCTCCCTTGCCGCCTTCCTGCGAGCGGAGGCGCGGTCCCGCGGAGCCAGCCCCGGAAATGCAGCCCAGACATTCGTCGATCACGGGAGTGCTCGAGCCAGAGCCCGTGCCGGTTTGCCTTACCCCGGGTGAATCATGTCCACACCATGTTCACGCGCCAGGCTGATGATGCCGTCGATATCCAGATACGCCCCCACTGGGCCTTTTCCTTCGCCCACCACATAGGCTTCATCTGC
>JAPLUH010000314.1 GCA_026397675.1 Verrucomicrobiota bacterium | reverse complement strand
TTCTTGAACATCAAGGACGGCGTCCTGAAGTTCTCGTTCTGGGGCAAGATCAACGGTACTCCGGTGGACAACCTCTATCAGGACCCTCGCTGGCCCGCTTCGCCGGACTACATCAAGGCGGTCTTCGCGTTCAACAGCCGGGATGCCCTGCCCAACGACGCGAACGACAACTACGGTGCGTCGATGGAAGGTTACTTGACCCCCACCGAGAGCGGCAGCTACCGCTTCTTCATCTACTCGGATGACGCCTCGCAGTTCTTCATCAGCTCCGACGACAAGGAGGCCAACTTGGCCCAGGTAGCCGAAGAGACGGGCTGCTGCAACTTCTTCACTGAGCCCGACAGCGCCCGGACTTCTGAGCCCGTCGCACTGACCGCCGGCAAGAAGTACTTCGTCCGTATGGTTTACAAAGAGGGCGGCGGCGGCGACTACGGTCAGATTGCTTGGCGTAAAGAAGGTGACACCACCGGTGCCGGCAAACTCACCCCGATTCCGGGCAAGTTCCTCAGTGCCGCTGTGGACCTCCCGTCGGATCCGGCCGGTGCCTACACCCAAGTAAGTCCGGCCGCGAATGCTAAGGGCGTGAGCCCGGCAGCCTCCGTGACCATTCAGCACCGTGACGGCAAGACCGCGTGGACAGCCGCCAACGTGAGCCTGAAGTACGACGGCCAGACCGTGATCCCGACCGTCACCAAGGACGGCGCTGTCATCACCATCAAGTACACCCCGCCGGCCCTGTCGGCGAGCCTGGCGGTCCACACTGTCTCGTTGGGTTATTTGGATGCCGGTGCCAAGGCTTCGACCCTCGACTACAGCTTCACCTCGGGTGCTTATAGCGGCACGACTGCCGATAAAGTGGGCGCTTACCCCGGCCTGCTATTGGGCTCGGCGGTGTTCACGACCGACGGCGCTGGCGCCACCGGCAAGGCGGGCGACAAGGCTATTAATCTGACGCTGAAGGGTGGCCCCGTGGTCAGCTTCAACCGTGACTTCTTGGCCAAGGTCAACGCAGCCACGGCCAACGACGAGCTCACGGTGGCCTTCTGGCAGAAGAAGCTGGATATCGCTGATAGCTCGGCCTTCACGATGAATTCCCCAGGAAGCCCGAACCATCGTGGTTTCCATAGCCACACACCGTGGAGCAATCAGCACATCTACTTTGACACCGTGGGCTGCTGCGATGGCGCGACCCAGCGTATTGAAGCGGGAATTGACACCTTCTCCGGTTATTCCGGTGATTCTTCTTGGTGGACCAACGCGTTCCACCTGTTTGTGTTCACCAAGAAGGGTGCATCCAAGAACATCTGGATCGACGGTAAACTGTTCTTGTCTGGTGAGAGCACGGCCAAGTTGCCGGTGGACATCGATGCCTTCTACATGGGCTCCGGTGCCGACGGCGGTCAGATCAGCCACGCCATCATCGACGACTTCTCCGTCTACGGTAAGGAGTTGGTTGAGGCCGACATTGTTGCCTTGTCCAAGGGCACCTTGCCAACGGCCCTCGCGGCCGCCAAGGGCTTGATCGCTTACTGGGACTTCAACGCCGCCCCGGCGGCCACCATTAGCAACCTGAAGGCGGCTGTGGGTGCCAACGGCAAGGTGAAGATCACCTTCGAAGGCGCTGGAACGCTCCAAACC
>JAPLUH010000329.1 GCA_026397675.1 Verrucomicrobiota bacterium | reverse complement strand
TGTCATCGCTTGGGTTGGGGGCATTCCAGGTGGGATTCATCAACAAAAAACCGCCGAGGGATCTGTGGGATCCGTTCGGCGGTTTGAGGCTTTCGGGAATTTTATCGCCCGTCAGCGCTGTGATGGCCTAGGCGCGGGGCGCGAGTTTCTTCTCGACCGGGCTCTTGGCGAGGATCGTGTAGGACGGAAGACCATTCTTTTGCGGAACGACAACCTGGCCTTCGATCAACGGGGCGGCATATTCGACGAACTTCTCGTTCGGCAAGAATCCGTCTTCGCTAATCCAGTCGCGCGGGATGAAGTGCTCGACATTGGCAATGTTCTCCAGCGGTTCGAGCTGGATCTCCCAGCGGTACGGGCTGGAGGACAAGCGCACAATCTTGGGCATCAGGCCCGATTTGCCAGAGACAGCCGCGCGGACGGCGGCCGTGCCGCAGGCGAAGGCTTCATCGGCATCGGTGAGACTGGCATAGTGAGCAGCCGCGCGCTGGGCATAGCCGAGTTTCACCGTGCGGGTCTTGAGGTTGAGCTTGCCCTGGACGATCGATGCCAGCGCGTCGGCGGCCCCGGAGAGCACCGCATGCCCGAAGGCGTCGAGGCGGGTTTTGTCAGCACCGATCTCTTCGCCGGCCTCGTTCTTCACACCCTCGCCGCAGACGACCACACAGTATTTGTGTTCGGCGACGACTTCCTTCACCCGATTGAGGAATGCAGCCTCATTCAGGGGGATTTCGGGCAGTATGATGATGTGCGGCGGGTTGGCCGGATTGCCCTGCTTGGCCAGGACGGTTCCAGCAGCGATCCAGCCGGCGGCCCGGCCCATGACTTCGACGATGCAGCAGGAGCCGTCATCGGTGGCCATGGAACCGACGTCGAAGCCGATTTCCATCACCGTGGCCGAGTTGTACTTGATCACCGAACCGTATCCCGGGCAGTGGTCGGTGACCGGAAGGTCGTTGTCGATGGTCTTGGGCACACCCATCACGCGCAGGTCGTAGCCGCGTTTGACCGCCTCCAAATGAATCTTGTGCGCGGTGTCTTGGGAATCGTTGCCGCCCGCGTAGAAAAAGTAGCGGATATTGTGGGCTTCAAAGACCTCGAAGAGACGGTCCATGTCTTTGGCCGCCTTTTCGGGCTTCTTGTTGAAATCAATCTTGTAGCGGCAGGTGCCCAATGCAGCCGCGGGCGTGTTCCGTAGGCCCTCGATCGACTTAGACCGCTCGTCGTTGATATCGATCAGGTCTTCATTGAGAATACCTAAGATCCCGTTCTGACCGCCAAAAATCTCCTCGATGCACTCATGGTGACCGGCTTCGGTGATAACCCCGGCAATGGAGGCGTTGATGACGCTGGTGGGGCCGCCAGACTGGGCGACGAGAAGGTTTCCATTGAGTTCAGCCATACGCTTTATGTGGTAAAGCCTGCCCCCTGGAAAATCAGGCAGCAAGCCGCAATCACGGGTTCCAGCGCGTTCTGAGGCGGGATGTGTGGATTGAGGAGCTATGGTGCTGGATTTACCGTCTTTTTGAACTCCCGCTCTCGAATCAGGACAAAAAGGATAGGGGTGACGATGAGGATGTGGAGCAGGCTGCTGACCATGCCGCCGATGACGGGTGTGGCCAGCGGCTTCATCACCTCAGCCCCGGTTCGGTGACTCCAAAAAATCGGCAGAAGGGAAGCCACGATGGTGGCTACGGTCATGACCTTGGGGCGGAGTCGGAGACGCGCGCCGTCTTTCACCGCCTGGATGAGGTCGCTATGAGTGAAGCGATCTCCCAGTTCAGCACGACGCGTGGCAAGCATTTCCTCGAGATAGACGACCATCACCACCCCGGTCTGGATGGCCGTTCCGAACAACGCGATATACCCAACCCAAACGGCGACGCTGAAATGCCAGCCAAGAGCCCATTGCAAAAACACGCCGCCGGACAAGGCGAACGGGACGGCCAGGAGGACGTGGGCCGCCTCGATGGCAGAACGATACACCAGATAGAGCAGCAGGAAGATGATGACCAACACCGTCGGCACAATTTGGCGGAGAGTCCGGCTGGCCCGGATCTGGTTTTCGAATTCACCGGAGTACTCGAGGGTCATGCCTCGGGAGAGGGTGGGCACGATCTCGCGGTCCATTCGCTCTTGGATCTCGGTGACAAAGGAGCCGAGGTCCCGGTCTTGGACGTTGGCTTGGACAAAGACCCGCAGGCGTCCGTTTTCGCTGGCGATTTCTCCCGGTCCATCGGTGCGTTGGACTCGGGCCACCAGGGATAGTGGCACTGGGGACCCGTTGGCGGTCGGTATCAGAATTTCTCCCAACCGATCGATGTCGTCGCGTTCGGAGGCCGCTAAGCGGACCTGGATGGGCAAGCGGGCCCGACCCTCGATTGCAGTGCCGACGACCGTGCCGCCGATTCCCGATTCGACGACGTCGAGCACATCCCGAGCGTTGAGGCCGTATCGCGCCGCCTGCGTGCGATCGACCTCGATTTCCACGTAGGGCTTGCCTTGCACTCGACTGGCGGCGACGCCCACGGCTCCAGGGACCGAGCGGACCACGCGTTCGATTTCAAAGGCCTTACGCTGGAGTTCTTCCAATGAATCTCCGAACACCTTGATGCCCAATTGGGCCCGGATGCCGGTGCTCAGCATGAGAATCCGGTTCTCGATGGGTTGGAGAAACCCGGGCACATAACCGGGAATCTCACTGAGCTTCCGACTCAATTCGCCGATGAGGTCGCGCGGTGTGACCCCGCTCCGCCATTCTGGATTGCGGATGACAGTGGGAATCGGAAGGAATCCCCATACGAGACGGTTGGTTGAAATCCATTCCGGTTTGAGAGTGATGGTGGTCTCGATCATCTCCACCGGCGCCGGATCGGTAGCCGTTTCAAATCGACCGAGTTTTCCGGCCACCGTTTGAACCTCCGGAAGGGCTCGGATTATGCGGTCCTGCCAACTCATAATCTCCTTCACCTGGGTGAGCGAGGTGCCCGGCAGAAGCACCGGCATGAAGAGAAGACTACCCTCATTGAGAGGAGGCATGAATTCGCTGCCCATGCCCTTGCCCAGGCGGGCGACGGAGGGCCAACCCGCCGATTCGAGCCGCGTCACCCAAGTTCGCGGGAGTCCCAAAGCGAGAATGATCGCCAGCCCCAAGATCAGACCCGCCGAGGTCAGGACCGTCTTGCGCCAAATGAGCGCTTGCGACAGTAGGGGGTCATAGATTCTCAGCAGCCAGCGCATGAGAAAATGGTCTGCTTCGCGATGGAACGGCCCGCGCACGAGGAACGAGCACAGGACCGGCACCAGTGTCATCGCCAGGAAGGTGGATCCGATCATGGCGAAGGTTTTGGTGAAGGCCAGTGGGTGAAAGAGTTTGCCTTCCTGACCGGTGAGCGCGAAGACCGGCACAAAGGCCAAAATGATGATGACCATGGCAAAGAAGACGGGGCGACCCACTTGGCGAGACGCATCGCGGGTGACTTGCAGGGTCTCCTCTAGGGTGAGTCGATTTCCGAGTCCTGCCCGCTGCTTCTTGGCCTCGGCCTCCTCGGCGTGTCGGAGAACATTCTCGGTCATCACGATCGCGGCATCGACCAAGACGCCGATGGCGATGGCGATGCCGGTCAGCGACATGATGTTCGAGGAGATACCGAACTGCTGCATGAGCAGGAACGCCGTTAGAATAGACAGGGGCAGAGGCAGGGTGACGATGACGATGCTTCGGAAGTGCCAGAGGAACAAAATGTGGGCGAGGGTCACCAGAATCACCTCTTCCCACAGTGCATGCTTCAGGGTGTCCAGGGTCCGGTCGATGAGGTCGCTGAGATCGTAAAAGGGGCGAAGGCTCACCCCGGGTGGAAGGCTGGGTTGGATTTGGGCGATGCGTTCTCGCGTTTTTCGGATGACTTCGCGCGCATTCTCGCCGGTTCGCATGACAATGACGCCTCCGACCCGCTCCTGTCCGTCGACATCCAGCGCCCCCCGCCGGAAGTCGCCGCCCAAGCGAATGTGAGCCACCTCGCGCAGCAGCACCGGAACACCATTGGTTTCCGACAGCACCACTTGCTCCAATTCGTCGGTGCTTCGAATTAACCCGACGCCTCGAACCACGTACTCGCGGCCATTCTCTTCGATCACCTTGCCTCCGACGTTAATGTTGGCCCGACCCACGGCTTCGAGAACCCGGCCCAAGGTAATGCCGACAGCGCGCAGCTTGGCCGACGACACCTCGATTTGGTACTGGCGCACAAACCCGCCGATCGAAGCCACCTCGGCCACACCCGGGATGGACTGGAGCGGGTAGCGAATGAGCCAGTCTTGAATACTGCGCAATCGACCCAAATCATATCCGCCCTCGGGGGCCAGAGTTGGGTCCACCTCCAGATAGTATTGATACACCCAGCCCAGCCCGGAGGCATCCGGACCGAGTTTGGGTACGACACTGGCTGGCAATGAGCCCGTGATCTGATTCAAGCGCTCCAGCACCCGGGTGCGGGCGAAATAATTATCGATGGAGTCTTCGAACAGCACGGTGATGAGAGAGAACCCCGTCATGCTCGTGGCCCGAACGCTGCGGACTCCCGCCAGGCCTTGCAGGTTGGCCGAGAGTGGGTAGGTGATTTGGTCCTCGACCTCCTGCGCGCCTCGGCCGGCCCAGTCTGCGAAGACGGTGACCTGATTTTCACTCAAGTCCGGACTGGCATCAACCGGAGTTCGGTACACGGCCCGTATTCCCAGCGCGACGAGCATGAGGGTGCCGCAAAGCACGAGGAAGCGCTGGCGCAGAGAGGCTTCGATGAGGCGAGCGATCACGGCTTCTCCTTCAGTTCGAGACCACAATCGATCATCTCAGCTCCAAAGAA
>JAPLUH010000213.1 GCA_026397675.1 Verrucomicrobiota bacterium | reverse complement strand
AACCCAGCACGAGCTTGGAAACGTCGGAAAGGGCCGTGAATGCGGGGCAAACCACCACATCCACTTCCTTTACCGCGGCCAACTCGCGAATCAGGTCCATGACCAAGGCCACAGCCTCGGAGTTGGTTTTGTTGCTCTTCCAATTCCCAGCAACGATCAATTTGCGCTCTTTATCCATGCGAAACAGAATTTGAATATTAGCCACCGCCCCGTTGGCGTAAAGGGGGAAAAGGCAACCTCACCCGTCAATCCGCGACCAACTTCAGCCGACATTTGCGAAAAGAGGCGGATCTTAGAGACGCCCGCACATCACCTTGGTGCGTACGGATCACAGACCGCCTGGGGAGGGCACCGGGCCAACAAGATTCATTCGCCGTTCGGCTTGAAACGATCGGGGTCTCGGGCCCGCGAAATCGCGGCATCGTAAGAAATTAGACACTTCGAATAGAGGTCGTAGAGACAGTTGTCCATCAGCACCGAACCATCCCGGCCGCCCAACTGCATAATCGTGTACAGTTGATGCAATTGATTCTCGCGAATCACCGACCGAGCGGCCGCAGTCATCATCAAGAGTTCGTAGGCCAAGACTCGGCGAGTCCGATCGATGGCAGGCATGAGATCCTGAGCAATGACGCCCTGAAGAGAATTAGCCAACTGCAGCACGACCTGTTTCTGAGCACTCCCTTCGAAAATCCCGACGATCCGCTCCAGCGCATGCATCGCGCTGGGGGCATGGAGCGTGGCCAGCACCAGGTGCCCGGTCTCCGCTGCGGTGAGTGCGGTCTGGATCGTCTCGTGGTCCCGCATCTCACCGATACAAATAACGTCGGGATCCTGCCTCAAGGCATGGATGAGCGCATGGTTGAAAGAACGCACATCGGTCAGCACCTCCTGCTGCACTACGATGGCCCGACGGTTTTCATGAACTCGTTCGATGGGATCTTCAATGGTCAGGATCTTGCAGCGCCGCTCCCCGTTGATGAGGTCGACCATGTAGTTCATGGTCGTGGTCTTACCCGCTCCGGTGGGGCCCGTGATCAGGATGAGCCCGTTGGTCTTACGAGCCAGTTCATCGATGCGAGCCGGAAGGCCAAGTTCCTCGCGAGTCGGAAAGAGCTTTCCACAGAACCGGCAACTCAGCTCGGTGACCCCATTGCGCCGGTAGAACGTGACCCGGATCCGACCGGCCACCGAGTGGCGGATGGAAATACACAGTTCCCAGAGCTGATCGAGCTTCTGCCGCTGCAAGTCGGTCAGGAGCGATTGGGCCATGACTTCGCAGTCCTCGGGCGACACGGCGTCTTCATCGGCCAGGAGAATTTCGCCGGTCACCCGAAAGGCGGGCGGAACTCCGACGATCACATGCAAATCGGAGGCACCCATCGACACGGCTTCGATGAGCAGTCGATCCATCCGGGAATGAATGGCGTCGGCGATATGAGGGTTCATGATCTAAGAAATCGTCGGAAAACACCGGCGCACCGCTCCAGGAAGCCCGGGCGCTGAGAACGGCTCAAACCATCGCTCGCTGCCAGGGAATCCGGCTGGATTTGCCAAGCCTGAGTGAAGGAAACCCGGGCCTCGTCATGGAAACTCAGCAGAAGCTGGCAGTCTCCCGCCAGTAGCCATGGCGAAATCTCACCCGGGGCCAGACTGCAGGCGTCCCGGGCCGATTGCAGCGCCTTGGCGAACTGGCCGTGGAATCGGCGGATCCGCCCGATCAACCAGAGGCAGGTCCAGTCGGACGGAAGAATACTGCGGGCTCGTTCGAAGCAGTGGTCAGCCTGTTTTTCGCGGCGCGACAAAAACACATCGCCCCGAGCCAACCAGACGTAGGCCGAATCCCCCCGCTCCTCGATGCTGGCATCGGAAAAGGCGATGGCATTGTCGTGGTCCCCCAAGCGCCCGAGAGCGACGGCCTTCGCGGCCAACAACTCCGGCGCCTGCGGGAATCGCTCCAGAGCCTTGTCGGCCCACAACCGGGCTTCACGGAATTCGCCCAACTCAATCAAGGACCTCACCTGCCCTGCCCAGGCCGGAACGCTCGTCGGGTTGTGCTCGAGCACGCGGGCGAAAAGCCGCAGCGCTAATTCGAAGTCACCCAGGCTGAATGCGCGCGCGGCCTCCGACGACCAGTGTGTCTCTCCGGCGGCTGGCCGCAGAGACTGCTGAGCCGAAGAGTCCGGCCCTGTTTCGAATTCCAGTTTCCCAAAGCGGCTCATGGCTGTGTTTGATCGTGGAAAAACCATCGGCCATAGACCCGACCTAGGAAATCGGAATGTCGCACCGCCGACATGCGGTGGAAGGCCTCTGCGAAGGGCGCCTCGGCATTGCGGCGGACTCCGGCCACCATAACGCCCCACTGCCGGGGCACCCGCACCGTGGGCCAAACAAACCATTGTCCGGGTTCCACCACTTGCTCGCCCTCGATCGGCATGCCCTCCAAGCGCGGCACATCCCGGCCATTGACCTTAACCCCTTTCGTCGTGAAGACGATCCGATCCCCCGGAAGCCCAAACACTCGACCCAGGATCGGTCCCTGCGCGAAAACCCAGGGATTGTCACCCGGAGGTTGGATGCGGAACCCCTCTTGATGGAATGCGATCGAATCTCCGCGCTGCACGTCGCTGGCACGGACCCGCGGGTTGAACACTACGGTCCGATCCTCGGTGGTGATTCGCAAGGGGGTGGCCACGCGACGCCGGAACTGATCGAAGCCCGGCAGGTAGACGAGCGAATAATAAATCGCCCAGCACACCAGCGGCAGCAGGATCCGCTCGGCGAGGCCGGCCGGGTGCCCCTGGTTCGATTCACGCTGGCGCAGCATCAGGAAGGCCAGTCCGCTGGAATGACAGGAAGCCATGCCTCCCATAAACCATCCCATGGTCGGATAGCACAACAGGATCACGGTGGCCACCGCGCTCAGCCACCAACCCGCCAAGAAAACCCGGCCCAAGGTCCACTGACCCAACAGCGCATAACCCCGGCCCGGAATGAGGGCTGCCAAGAACCACTGGAATCCCGTCAACTCCAGCCCCATCCCTTGGCCTAGCGGGCTACTCCTCCACATCCGCCGGATCGACAGCCCGATACGATCGATCGACTGGCCCAGTCGCGGGGATATCCACCGGCGCCCGGCGCGCGGCGGGTAATACCTTGAGGACTCGGAATCCATCCGCCAAAAAAGTTGGGAACCTCAGTGCCGCTGCTGGTTGTGCAAGGTCACATCCTCCTCCGGTTCGTAATATCCAGAGGTGTGCCGCAATTCTTCGGTTTTTCCGATCATTTGCTCGAAGAACCGGATGGCCTCAACACACCCTTTGCCTTGGAACCCTTCGACATGGATTTCCACCTCTCCGGTGGGTCCGATGGTGATCTCGTATTCGCGCGCTTTCATGGGTTTGTTTGTCGGTTTGAACTTCTGTGAGATGGATACGTCAAAACCGCCCCTCAATTCTGCCAATGTCGGATGCGCAAGCGGATGGATTGGTTCTCATCCACGGTTTCCTCGACCAGGTCCATTCCTTTCCCAGCCATCTCGGATTTGAGTTTGGCCAAAACATAGTGCTGAACCGTCCGACCGGCGATCTCGTCGCCAATGGCACGCAGCTGCACCTCGGAGAGTCCCTCTCCGGTGACACACACCGAATCACGCCCGCGGGCATCACGGCTGAACTCGACAGTCACTGCGTCGCGGTCCATCTGGATTCGCTGATCCCGCCCCAGCGTGCCCGTCACGGCCGAACAGTTCGGCACATCGAGGGTCACTGTGTTTGAGCCGGTACGGAGGTCCTGGTTCAGGCCTTGTTGGGCGACCTCTCGGGCCACGCTGAAGCCCATGGAGACCGCCGCCGAGGCGACCGCGGCGCTAATGGCAGGCCAGGAACTGACGACGATGGGGGCAATGATGGCGACGGCACTCATAGTTTTTTGGGGGATGTCAGGACGTTATGTGGTTGGACCGGGCTCACTTAGATTCGTCACGCAGGATCGATTCAATCATCAGAACTCCATCTTTCTGGCCTGATGCTCCCCCAACCCCGCGTTGCGGGGAGTGCTGGCATTGCGCGCCCGACCCTCGGCCCAACTGCGAAGCCGATTAATTTGCTCATCCATGGTGCGGGCCAGCGGGACGGTCTGACGAATGGAATTCAGGACATGCTCGGTGGTTAGATCTCCGCCATCGTAGAAGGCTTCGTACAAAGCGCTGTTGATGGCTTCTTCAATCTCGGCACCACTGAAGTCGGTTGAGGCTGCAGCCAAGAGGGGTAAATCAAAGTTTTCGGGAAAACGACCCCGCCGCCCGATGTGTACTTTAAAGATGTCGGCGCGCTCGGGTTCTGCTGGAAGATCCACGAAGAAGATCTCGTCGAGGCGGCCTTTGCGGAGCAACTCCGCCGGCAAGTGCGAGATGTCATTGGCCGTGGCGACGACGAACACGGGCGCATTCTTCTCGCTCAACCAGGTCAGAAAAGTTCCGAAGACGCGGGCGGCCGTGCCCCCATCACTCGAGCCACTCCCCTGGGAACCGGAAAAGGCCTTGTCGATTTCGTCGACCCACAAAATCGCCGGAGCGACCGACTCAGCGACCGCGATGGCCCGGCGCACGTTCTCTTCCGACGAGCCCACCAGGCTTCCAAACATCCGCCCCATGTCGAAGCGCAGCAGCGGCAGTTGCCACTGGCTGGAGATTGCCTTGGCGCAAAGGCTTTTGCCGCAGCCTTGCACACCCAGTAACAGGACTCCCTTGGGGAATGGTAAACCGAAGATCCGCGCTTCAGGCGAGAAGGCCGATGACCGTTTGACCAGCCAGTCCTTGAGAATGGTCAGGCCACCCACGCTGCTGAAGTTCTCGGTGGTGGCGTAATACTCCAGCAAGCCGCTCTTGCGGATAATTTGCTGCTTCTCGGCGAACACCTCATTGACGTCGTCTCCGCTGAGGCGGGCGTCCTTAACGATGATCTTGGCGAACACGTTCTCGGCCTCGCCCAGCGTCAAACCCAAGGCCGCTTGCAGCAACCGATCACGACCCGCCGCGTCCAGATCGATATTCACCTCCTTGATGGATCGCACATCATTCAGAATTCGATCCAGCAACGCGCCCAGGTCTTCCTTGGTGGGCAACGGGAAACTCAAGACGGTAATTTCCTTGTCCAATTCCGCGGGAATCTCCAGCAGCGGCGACACCAGGATGACCGTCTTGAAACTGTTCTTCAGGTTCAGCGCGATGTCCTTGAGCTTACGGATGACGGCGAAATTGGACTTCGCCAGGAACGGATGAAAATCCTTGAAGAGGAAAATCGCCGGCTCCACTTGCTCCAACACCTGATCCAGGGCGGCCAGCGGGTCTTTGGTGGCACCCGAGCGACCCTTCTGACTTTGGATGTTCGTGCCCGCCGCTATGATGCCCGTGGAGTAAGACCACTCGAAGGCCTTCTTGCCCCGGCGGGCGGCGATGTCCATCACCATGGGGATCACGCGCAACTCTTCGCTGGTTTGGATGTAAATCAGCGGATACCGAGCTCGGATGAGCACCTCGAGTTCAGAGGCAAACGTGTTGGAGGTCATGGAGAAGTCGATTCAGGATCTGGGGTGGAGTCTTCCGAATCCAGCACGGTGCGAAGAAAAGACGCGAGTTCTGGGGTGAGATGATGGGCCAGAATGCGCCCATCGGGCAGCAACATGAGTTCCGAAACCACCGGAACCGAGTCCGGATCGCGAACGGGTGAGTCGGACGGTTCCGACGGACTGGGATCGTTCGAGCGTTCAAGTAATGGATTCATGAGTTCTGGAACTCGAAAGTTCATTGGATGAGTCGCAGTCCGGCCTCAATCCCGATGCGAGTGGCCTCCTGGGCCTCACTCAATCTCCCCGGGGCCTTCAGTTCCGGATGACGGCTGCTGAACCAACCGGGCCAGAAGCCGGTCCGCAAACTCACCTCCACCTGAGGCAGGTGCTCAGCCATCCACGCCGCGGCCGGGCGCCAGCAGCATTCCAGGTGCCCCGGCAGTAGGAGGTGCCGCACAATTAGGCGAGTTTGCCCCGCCGCCCACCGCAAATTGTCATGGACGGTTGAACAGTAATTCTCCACCCGAGCCACGCGCCGGGCGCAGTCGTCGTTGCCGAACTTGAGATCGGCCACCCAACCATCGAAGACCCCTTCCAACAGCGCGTTGGACTCCGAAGTACCGTGGGCGTTGGTTTTCCACACCACGGGCAATCCGTCTGGCAGGGCCGCGACCAATTCCAAGGCCGAAGCCAAATGAATCGTCGGCTCGCCCCCGAGGATCATCAGGCTGCGCACCGCACCGGATTCCCAAGCCCGACCAATGCGGCTCAGCAACGCCTCCCGCTCTACTCCGTCTGGAATGGAACCCGCCGACGCATCCCAACTTTCGCGACCCGTGTTACAGAAATCGCAACGAAGATCACACCCACTGAAGGCCACGGCGAAGACAGGGCACAAATCGGATTCATCCCCCACTTCGATCCCGGCACTAAAGATGCGCCCCTCAGGACCGGCGTGGCAGGACCCTCTTTGGCCCGCCAGACGATCCACCCCGCAGCGATGCGCGCACCAATGACAATGACGCAATTGTTCGCGCGCTGTGACAGCTCGTTGGCATGCCAACGCACCGCGTGATCCGTTTCCACGATTTCCAACACCCAGCAAACGAACCGGGCTCAGACCCGGCCTCAGGCTTGAGGTAAAATCCCTCTCAGGTGAACCCGGCCTATGGAACGCAACGAGGCTCAAAAGAGTCGCCTCCACCAGGGTTTTAAGTCGTCGCCAGTCGGCAAAGTGGTGCCCGCCGGATGGGCTAGGCTTGCCGTCACGCGCGCACGCAATTCTTCCGGAACCGGCGTCCGGGACCGGTCCCAAGCAATCAAGGCTTCCGGGGTCTCGAAGTCGACTGGCGTCCGACCCTCCGTGTGCTGAGTGGACGCACTTTCCAAGTTCGCCTGAGTGACTGTTTGAAGTCGTTGGGACGGGGTACTCATAAAGAAATTGGTAAAAAATGAAGCACTCAACCGGTCTTTGCGAACACGGCCGAGAAGGCTCGGCGGGCTCGGTGCAGTTTACCCCGGACGGCATCGGAACTCTGTTGGGTAATCTCGCCGACCTGCTCGTAGCTCAAGTCTTGATCCGCGACCAAGAGCAGCAGGCACCGATACTCCTCCGGCAAACAGTCCAAGGCAGTTTGAATTCGCTGCCCGAGTTCCTTGGTCTCAAGCGCCCGCAGAGGATCCCCAGCCATGGAAGGCTGAGACTCCAAGAGCGAGGTATCGTCGGTGACGTGGATATTTCGTGCGGACCATCGCTGCCGCAAGTTGGTGCAATGGTGGAGGGTGATTCGGTAGAGCCAGGTCCGGATCTCGGAGTTGCCCCGGAAGGATCCCAAATTCTGGAAGGCCTTCACGAACACGTCATGAGCGGCGTCTTGCGCCTGCGCCGCATCCCCCAGAAACCGCAACGCCAAATAATACACCGGCTGCGCATGGGCGGCATAAATCGCCTCGAAATCGGCCGGTACCCCTCCCTGTTCACCCACGCTGCCCCCATTTTCCGGAGCATTCCCCTGCTCCTCGCAGGCGATCTCCTTGGGTTCGGGCGCGATCATCACCTTCTTTGGACAAGGCCACCGCGCCCATGTCACGCGGGAAAAACTCCCATCGCTGGAACCAAACCCTCCGCTGAGTCCGGTTGCATGGGCGAACACGTTGACGACGGGATGGATTTTATACATTAATATCGATGTATGAAGACCATCACGATCAATGTATCTGAACCGGTGTACGAGGATTTCCAGAGATTCGCCCAAAAAATGGATCGGAAGGCCTCCGAACTCATCCGAGAGGCCATGGAAGCTTACCGCCAACAGCACATGCTGCGTCGAACTTCGCTACGAGATCGGCGTCCCGCCAGCGTCGGGGGCCCCATCCAACCCATCACCTCCGAAGACGATTTGCTGGGAGAAATGCTGCATGACCTACGGGATTGATACCGACTTCCTAGTCGCGCTGGAGATCCGGGATCACCCATTCCACCGGGAAGCCGACGCCTTGCTCCGATCGTTGCTGGATGGCGGGCATGACCTAGCCTTAGCATCACAAACCCTCGCGGAGTTCCTGCATGTGGTCACCGATGGGAAACGGATGCCGACCCCTCTGCCGATGTCCGAAGCCCTCCAACGGGCGGAGCACTGGTGGCAGGCCGCGGAAGTGATCAGGGTCTTCCCTGACGGCCCATCGGTCACGGAATTTCTTACTTGGATGAACCGTCACTCCCTCGGGCGCAAACGACTGCTGGACACGATGCTAGCCGCCCTGATGGCCCAAGCTGGAGTAACCCGAATCGTGACCAACAACGGCCAGAATTTCCGAGGCTTCGGTCGCTTTGAAATCGTGCCGTTTCGGGGCAACTGAATCGGCCTTCGATCGTCCCCCTCCACACGACCGGAAGAATGGATCGATTTCCCGGCGATCCATTCCTCCCCAATCCTTCCCTCCCAGACGTTTGATGCCTAGGGTTCGCCCCTGTGTTTCGGCCGTGCATTGATTTGCGCAATGGGAAGGTGGTCCAGATCGTGGGGGGAACCCTCGACGATGCGGGCACCTCGACGCTCACTCGCTTCCAGTCGGAGCACCCGCCCTCCTGGTATGCGGAACTCTACCGGAAGGACGGCCTCACCGGCGGGCATGTCATCGCCTTAGGGCCGGGCAACGAGGCCGCTGCACGCAATGCCCTCGGCGCATGGCCCGGCGGCCTGCAGTATGGCGGTGGCGTGAACCTCGACAACGCGTCGACCTGGCTGGAGGCCGGGGCCTCGCAGGTGATCGTCACCTCGTGGGTTTTCCGCGACGGACTCCTCGACCGCCAGCGCCTGGCCGACCTAGTTCAACGCGTGGGCAAGGACCGCCTGGTGCTCGACCTGAGCTGCCGCAAGCGCGATGGCCGCTATTGGGTGGTGACCGACCGTTGGCAACGATTCACCTCGCTAGAGGTCGATGAGGCGGTCTGCCACGACCTAGCCCAATCGTGTTCCGAGTTTCTCATCCATGCCGTCGATGTCGAAGGCTTGTGCCGGGGCATCGACCTTGGATTGGTCGAGTCGCTCGCCCGCTGGTGTCCCATCCCGGCGACGTACGCCGGCGGCGCCAGATCTATCGACGACCTCAAAACCGTGGAACGCGTCGGTGGCGGTCGCATACACCTAACCATCGGCTCGGCCCTGGACCTCTTCGGTGGATCGGACGTGCGCTACACCGACTGCGTCGAATTCAACCGATCCCCCGTTTCGACCCCGACCTCCCCATGACCCCCAAGCACGTTCGTCTTTTCATTAAACCCGGTTGCCCTTGGTGTGATGAAGCCATCGAGTGGCTCGATGCACGCAAGATCCAGTACGAGACACTGGACGTGACCCACGATGCCGCTGCCCGCGCGGAGATGCGTGAATTGACCGGCCAGACCAAAGCCCCGTCCATGGAGTGGGATGGCCATGTGTTGGCCGACTTCGGCGCAGATGAACTCCAGGCATGGGCGGTCCGGTTGGGCTACACGGTCTGAGGCTCGGAGAGGCCTAGGGAGTCTACTCGCCCGGCTACGGATTGGCCGCCCCCGGCGAGCCTCCGAGCCGACTCGACGTTTTCCACGCGGTGGGTTGGTCGGAGTAG
>JAPLUH010000553.1 GCA_026397675.1 Verrucomicrobiota bacterium | reverse complement strand
CGGCCGATCTTCTTCGCGATGGCGATCATCGTGCTGGCGTTCCTGCCGGTGTTCGCGCTGGCCGGACGCGAGGGAAAGCTGTTCCACCCATTGGCCTACACGAAGACGTTCGCCTGCGTGGCGGCCACGCTGCTGGCGGTGACCGTCGTGCCGGTGCTGTGTTCCTTCCTGGTGAAGGGTCCGTTCCATCGCGAGGAGGACAACCGGCTCATGCGATGGATGCTGCCTTATCTCCCCTTGGTTTGCGTGGCAGCCGGTTTCATCGGTATGCTCAACGCCCGCAACCACTTCTTCCTGCCAGCCCTCGGGGCCACCATGTTGAACGTGGCGATGCTGGCGTCCGTCTGGTGGCTGGCCCCTCGCTTCGGAGCCGAATTGCACCAACAGGTCTTCGCCCTCGCTATTGGGGTGGTGGCAGCGGGTGTTGCCCAAGCGGCGTTCCAGGTGCCGTCTTTGGTCTCAGAAGGGTTCCAATTTCGATGGCTGAGTCCTTGGAAAAACCCGGCCGTCCGCGAAGTGGCCCGGCGAATGGGTCCCTCGGTGATCGGTGTCGCCGCGTTTCAGATTAACACGGTTCTGTGTCAAAGCTTCGCCTACTCACACGGCAGAGAAATTGTTTCATCCTACAATTATGCCGTGCGCCTGATGGAATTGCCCCAGGGAGTCGTGGGTATTTCCCTAGCGACGGTGCTGCTGACCGAACTCAGCACGCTCGCGGTGGATAAGAAATTTCCTGAGTTCCGTAGCACCCTGACCGAGGGGCTGCAGCAACTCATCTTCCTCACCCTGTTGCCGCTCGTGCTCCTGTTGACCCTCTCCGAGCCGATCGTCCGACTGCTCTTCGAGCGGGGTCAGTTTCAGGCCGCATCCACCACGCAGGTGACGCTAATGATGCTCTGCCTCAGCCCCAGCCTCATGGCGTTTTCCCTCAACAATGTATTGGCCCGGGCTTTTTATGCCCTCGGAGATACGAAGACCCCGATGCGCATTAGCCTGGCGGCGATCGCAGCAAATTTTATCGCCGCCTTTATCTCTATTAGCCTCATGCCGAAGGCGGGCCTAGCCATCGCCAACTCAACGAGCGCGACGCTGCAATGCTTCCTCCTCTTTTACGCGCTCAAGCGGAAACAGCCGAAGTTCGACCTACCGACCCTGTTCGCACCCGTACTCCGAATGAGTCTGGCCGGCGTGGTGGCCGCTGCCATAGCCCTAGCATCCTTTGGGGTTTGGAACCGCTGGATCGGACAGTCCGGACTTCCCGCTCGAATCGGTGCTACCTTCGTCCCTATTGCTCTAGCCTCAGCCGGGTATTTTTTAGCAGCAACATTTCTGAAAATCCGGGAGGCCTCCGAAATTTTGACCGTTTTCCGCCGTCGAAAGAATCAAACCTAGGCCGCGCTGGATCCGACGCAAACTTCCGGTTGATCCCACCCCAGAACGGGAGGTAGATTTTTCACAGACTCACCCGTGACTTCCCACCTGCCTCCGCCCGAATCCAGAGCCATGAATGGCCGAAGGAGCGGAGGCACCGGGAGTCCTTTCAACGTTCCAACGACATGAGCCAAATCATTCCTTCAGCGAGCGCCTCGGTTCTGACCCGGCGCGGTTTCCTCTCCACCTCCAGCACCGCCCTCGGCGGAGCCATGATCGGCAGCCTGGCCATCGAGCGCCTGGCGTTCGGTGCCGCCAGCGACGAGATCAAGATCGCCCTCGTCGGTTGCGGCGGCCGTGGTTCCGGCGCAGCCAACCAGGCCCTCAATGTCCCGGGCGTCAAGCTCGTGGCCATGGCCGATGCCTTCCAGGATCGCCTCACCGGTGCCCTCAACAGCCTGAAGTCCTCCCAGGGCGCCAAGGTCGACGTGCCCGCCGATCGGCAGTTCGTCGGTCTCGATGGTTACAAGAAGGCCATCGCGCTGGCCGACGTGGTCGTTCTGGCAACGCCCCCGGGATTTCGCCCTCAGCATTTCGAGGAGGCTGTCCGCCAAGGTAAAAACGTGTTCATGGAGAAACCCGTGGCCGTCGATGGTCCCGGTGTCCGCCGCGTTCTCGCCGCAGCCGAGGAAGCCAAGAAAAAGAACCTGAAGGTCGGCGTCGGCCTGCAGCGTCATCACCAACCTGGCTACTTGGAGACCATGAAGCGCCTGCACGATGGCGCTCTCGGCGACATCTACCTGGTCCGTGCCTACTGGAACGACGGTGGCGTTTGGGTCAACCCGCGCAAGGAAGGGCAAACCGAACTCGAGTTCCAAATGCGCAATTGGTACTACTTCAATTGGCTGTGCGGCGATCACATCACCGAGCAGCACATCCACAACTTGGACGTCGCCAATTGGGTGAAGAACGCCTACCCGGTTAAGGCTCATGGCATGGGCGGTCGCCAAGTCCGCACCCAGAAAGAATACGGCGAAATCTTCGACCACCACGCCCTCGAATACACCTATGCCGATGGCACCACGCTCCTGAGCCAATGCCGTCATATCCGTGGCGCCGACAGCAATGTTTCAGAGCAGTGTGTCGGCTCCAAGGGCTCCTGCAATGTCAGCGGGCACACCATCACCCCCTCCGGGGGCGGCAATGCGTGGCGGTACCGGGGCGAGAAGCAGGTCGATCCGTACCAGCAAGAACATGACGACCTCTTCGCCGCGATCCGCAAGAACACCGAGTACAACGAGGCCTTCAACGGTGCGAAGTCATCGCTGACCTCGATCATGGGCCGGATGT
>JAPLUH010000353.1 GCA_026397675.1 Verrucomicrobiota bacterium | reverse complement strand
TTCTCCTACTACACCGGGTTCTTGAGGGCCTTGAAGGCGGTCGATCCGCGCCTGCAGCTCAAGTGCTTCACCGCCGTGGAAATTCTGCATCTGGCTTGGCTCGCCAAGAAGAGTGTTCGGGACACCCTCCTGGAACTGAAGGATGCGGGTCTCGAATCCCTCACCGGCGGCGGCGCGGAGATCTTCCGCAAGGAGGTCCGCAGCCGCATCGCCACCGGCAAGGAAAGCGGCGAGGAGTATCTGGACGTCCATGGCACCTGGCACGGACTCGGGGGGCGCAGCACCTGCACCATGCTCTACGGCCACGTCGAGTCGCTCGAAGACCGCATCGATCACCTGGACCAACTGCGACGACAGCAAGACCTCAGCCACGGATTCACAGGCTTCATTCCCCTGCCCTATCAGCCCGACAACAACCGCATGCCCGTCCAGCACGCACCCAGTGGGTATGATCAGTTGCGGACCATCGCCGTCTCCCGCCTCTACCTCGACAATATCGACCACATCACGGCCTACTGGGTGGGCATGGGGTTAAAGATGGCCCAGGTCGCTCTGAGCCATGGAGCCGATGACGTGCATGGAACGATCCTCGAGGAGCACATCTTTCACATGGCCGGTGCGAAATCTCCGCAAGGGACGCCCGAAGCGGACCTGATCCGCGCCATTCGCGAGGCGGGCCGGGAACCCGTCCAACGCAACACCTTCTACGAACCCATTCGAGTGTGGCCGACGGAACCTCGGCCCGCGGCTGAAATCGCGGCGGGCGGACTTGCGCTCGCCTGATCGGCGCCCTTGAGAGAGCATCCGGCCATGCCGGTCACGCTGTCAGAGCTTCAGGCGCGGGAACTCCAATTCCTGGCCCCTTACGCACAGAAAAGTGCTGAGAGCCGTGGACGCGTTCACACCGAGAACCCGCCCACCTGGCGCACCGAATTTCAGCGCGATCGGGACCGGGTGATCCACAGCCGGGCCTTCCGTCGTCTCGAAGGCAAAACCCAGGTCTTCTTAAATGGATCGGGCGATCACCTGCGCACCCGACTGACCCACACCATGGAAGTGGCGGCCATCAGTCGCAACATCGCCCGAGCCCTGCGCCTCAACGAGGACTTGGCCGAGACCATCGCTCTGGCCCACGACCTCGGTCACTCCCCCATCGGTCATAAAGGCGAATCCATGCTCGACCGCCTCATGAAGGACCACGGCGGATTTGAGCACAATCGTCAGAGCCTCCGGGTCGTCGAGGAACTGGAGCGCAAGTACCCTCTATTCCCGGGACTGAACCTGAGTTGGGAAGTCCGTGAAGGACTCGCCAAGCACGGTGTGGCCTTCGAAGTGGTCGAGGGCACCCGACGCCGCCAACACCATCAGACTTCCCTGGAGGCGCAGCTGGCCAACCTGGCCGATGAAGTTGCCTACTACAGCCACGATCTGGATGACGGCCTCGACTGCGGTTTGCTCGATGAGAAAAAGCTGCTCAAGGAAGTTCGCGTCTGGGCCAAGGCCGCTCGGGCCGTGAAACGCAATTTTGGCGAGCTGCCCGCCGAAAGCCGGCGCTACTACACCATTCGTCAAATCATCGACCAACAGGTGGTCGATGTCGTCAACACCACTGAATCCCACATCCTCGAGGCGGGAGTCCGATCGGCCGACGACGTGCGCACCCATCGAAAGGCGCTGGTCCATTACAGTCCCGAGCGCCGCCTGGAGAACCTCGAACTGCGCAAGTACCTCTACCGAAACCTCTACTACCACCCGGTCGTCGCCGAACCCAACAACCGGGCGATCCGAATGCTCAGCGAGGTCTTCCAATCTTACATCGCACACCCCAAGGAACTGGGATTGGCGGCACGAAAACGCATCGCTGCAGATGGATTGCATCGGGCCGTCTGCGACTACGTGGCCAGCATGACCGACCGCTACCTGATTCAGGAACACCACCGCCTCTTCGGGCTGAAACTCGGATAACCGCAGTAAAAGACTCCCCCCGCAGCCCCTAGCTCAGTGCCCGCGGGACAACGTCTCGCGCAGGGTAGTCTTGAGGATTTTGCCGGTGGCGTTGCGGGGCAGTGCAGGCAGCACGAGGGCACGTCGCGGCACCTTGTAGTCGGCGAGAGTTTCTTTAAGAAACCCGATCAGGGCGTGCTCATCGAAACTGTGGCCCTCGTCCATCGCCACGAAGGCTACGGCCCGTTCGCCCCGCCGCTCGCACGGTTCACCGACCACGGCCGCCTCACGGATGCCCGGAAACCGATAAATCACTTCCTCGATCTCCCTCGGGTACACATTCATGCCGTTGGGCTTGATCATGTCCTTTTTGCGATCGGTGATGACGTACCAACCGTCGGGGCGGCGATGCCCGATGTCGCCGGTCAATAACCAGCCCTTGAGGATCGTCTCGGCCGTCTTTTCTGGAGCATTCCAGTAGCCGAGCATCACATTGCCGCCGCGGACGCAAATCTCCCCGTCTAAGCCGTCTCCCAATTCGTTGCCCGCGTCGTCTTGCACCGACACCTCCACGCCCGGAATGGGCACACCAATGGTGCCCGGCTTGGGATCCCGAGGCGGATTGACGGTCACCACCGGGCTGGCCTCGCTGAGTCCGTACCCCTCAATCAACGGCACCCGCGGATGACGCGCATTGAAGCCATTGAGGATTTCCAGTGGCAACGGACCCGCACCGCTCACACACAAGCGCAGCGACGTGAACTCGATCCCCGCGGGAATTTGCGATAATGCACGAAACAGCGCCGCCATCGCCGGCAACAACGTCCCTTGGTTCTGCAAGATCTCCGCAATCATGTTCTTGGGCGAATGGAGCCCCTTCACCGCCACCACCGAGGCCCCACTGAGCAGGGGCAGCAGAAGCCCCACGGTCAGCATGAAGCTGTGGAACATCGGCAGAAGCACTACCAGACGATCCTCCTCTGCGAGTTCCAAGAAATCCCGGCAGGAGGCGACGTTGGCCAGCAAGTTGCGGTGGGACAGCATCGCCCCCTTCGGGTGGCCCGTAGTCCCGCTGGTATAGATGAGCACCGCTAAATCGTCTCCGCCGCGGACCGGGTCTGAAATTTCTGCAGCTTCAGTGGGCAGAGTCTCCGCATCCAAGATTTGGATCGACGGATGCAAGGCCTTCAACTCGGGCAAGCCCGCATGGCTCGACTCGGCGATCACCCACTCAATGCCCGCGTCTTGCAGCATGTAGGCCACCTCCGCCGGCTTGAGGAAGTTGTTAATGGGCACCACTACTAGGTCCGCAGCCAAGACCCCGAACAGAGCCCCTACAAACTCCGGACAATTTTTCAGCCAGATCGCCACCCGATCGCCAGGGCGGATCCCCTTCCCCTTGAGCAGACCCGCCGTCCCAAGGATTTGGTCCCGATAGTGGCCGTAGGTGTACCGGGAATCGCCCCAGTACAACGCCGTTTTGTCAGGACGCGACCGGGCGACGGCTAAGAATGCAGAGGCAAGGTGGTTCATAGCAAAAATCGTTACGTCCGAGGGTTTCTCTTTGAGAAGTGCTCTCGGTGCGGACTCAGGCAAGGCATCCAATCGGGCCGCCTCGCGGCAGTGCTCGGACTTTCAAAATACTCTCTCAGCGGCGTGCAAAAATGCGATTGGCCTCGGCCAGGGTTTCCTTAGATCCAATATCGTACCAAATACCAGGAACACTCCATGTCATCACCGGAGTCCGCGGATACAACCACTGGATTAGGCGGCCCGGTTGGTCCGGATTATTGCCCTCGGCGATGTACTGCCGAACCATGGCCAAATACTGGCGCGGGTAGTAGTAGAGCGCGATCCCGATGAGCGTGCTGGCCGGATCCGAAGGCTTCTCGACGAAGCTGCTAATTTGGCCGGTCGCATCGATGTCCACGACGCCGTACTTGCGGGCCTGCTCAAGGCTCCCCACGTCATACACCCCCAACACAGGACACCTCTGAGAGCGGCAATAGTCCCCGAACCCACGGAGGCTCTGGTTGAAGAGGTTGTCACCGGCCACCACGATCAAGTCGTCATCCAACTTCTCCTGTTCGAGCACCAAGTTCAGGTCGCCGATGGCCCCCAGTTTGTTGGAATCATCGGTCGATCCGTCGTTGATCACCGAGAACCGGAACGGGTGCTGGGATGCTTCGCGATACGCCTCGGACCACTGAGAGAATTGGCCTGCGAACTTGGCGTTGCTCACCACGAACACCTCGTCGATGCCCCCGATCGGGGCTAGGTTGTCCATGACATAGTCGATCATGGGTTTGCCCGCGACTGGCAACAGAGGCTTGGGCTGAGTCAACGTCAACGGATACAGCCGCGTGGCATAACCGGCGGCAAGGATGAGCACCTTCATGGATGGATTGAGGTTATCCGAGATTTCAATCGGCCTCCAACCAAGAAGGAGCCTCCCAGAGGCAACGTTCTGAAGACTGAGCCCGGGGCCAACCCCAGAAACTTCGCCAGCAGGGGCCGGGTGCCCCCCAATCCTGCACGCGTGGATCAACTCGATGCATCCCCTCCTCGCACTTGGAGTCTCCGAATCGAATCAAAAATAAGGCAGGGCTGGCCCTCCGAACCCCAGTAAGTCTGGACAGACCCTGCATGGGTCGCCTAAACCCTTGGAATGGCTGTCGCGGAAAACCAGCCAGATGGATTCCTGACCCAGGCCCCAGGGCCGCCAGAACGGAGTCCTGCAAAACCGCATGACCCAAAGCCATTCCATACTGGCGGACCAAGTCCGCACCCTCATTCGCCGCACCTCGAAGCCGGAAAACCTGCTCGATGCGCCCGAACCCCTACCTGCCGATTGGGAAGCGGTGGCACTGAGCTTGTTCGCTCTCCAATACAAGACCGTCCCGGCCTACCGACTCCTCTGCGATGCTCGTGGGCGCCGACCTGGAGAGGTACGCTCTTGGCTGGAAATCCCCGCGGTGCCCACTCAGGCCTTTCAGGAACTGGAATTGACCGCCATCGCACCCGAGGCTCGAACCAGAGTCTTCCACTCCTCGGGCACCACTGCCCAGCGTCCGAGCCGGCACTTCCACCATGCCGAATCCCTAGCCCTGTATGAGGAATCCCTGCGTCCTTGGTTTGCGGCGCACTTGCTGGCCTCGAACACCGCCTTCCCACAAGGCTTACGACCCCGCTGCCTGGCCCTGACACCGCAGCCTGCGAACGCACCCCATTCGTCGCTCGTCCACATGCTGGAGGTGGTGATCCAGGACTTCGGCGGCACGGGCTCTATCTTTACGGGACACATAGGCGGTGACGGCGCCTGGGAATTGGGCCTCGAAGCCACCCTCGACGGACTCGAGTCGGCCTGCGCCGACGGAATCCCGACCCTTGTCCTCGGCACAGCCTTCCTATTTGTCCACCTGCTCGACGCGCTCTCGGCCCAGGGTCGATCCTTCCGATTGCCCGCAGGTTCGCGAGTGATGGAGACCGGAGGCTACAAGGGCCGATCCCGTTCCCTGCCCCGCGCTGAACTACACGCGGCCATTGCCCAGCAGCTGGGTGATCCTCAAATCATCCCCGAATATGGCATGAGCGAACTCTCCTCACAGGCCTACGAGTCGGGCGGCCGTTTCCGGTTCCCGCCCTGGGTCCGCATCCGCACCATCCATCCCGAAACCGGCCTTGATACGGCCGAGGGAGAACCCGGAATCCTGCGGATCCATGATTTGGCCAATGTCTGGTCGGTCGCCGCTCTGGAAACCAGTGACCTCGGTCGTCGCCACGGTCAGTCCTTTGAACTGCTGGGGCGCGCCGCCGCGGCAGAGCCCCGCGGTTGCTCGCGGATGACCCTTTAATGCGGCCATGAACCTCCACCAACTGTTCCTCGCCGACCTCGGTCCAGAACTCCAACTCACCGCGGAGACACTGCGTCAGGCCAGCTTCGCCGTGCGCCGAAACCGCAACGAATGGCTGCTGCGCCAGCGCACACGTGCGGTCATCGAGATGATCGCCCATACCGCCGATCAATGGCTGGAGCCGGAAAACCAATTTCGCATCTTGGCCCTGCGCGATGGCCCCCAGGAAACCGGCTGGAGCCCGGCCACCCTAGCGCGCGGACTCGATAGCTTTTTCCGATCCATCACGGTCGAGTCGCTCGAAGGCCTTGTTGCCCAAGATCTCGGTGACGCCCGCCGTCTCGACGACTTCGGGGCCGGATCGGCCGAACACCGCACCGGGCGCACCTCGCTGGCCGTGGGACCCGAGCTGTTGGTGCACTTGACGGCGGGAAACCTGCCCAATCCGGCCCTGTTCTCCATCATCCTGGGTTTGATCACACGGTCGGCTCAGATCGTGAAATGCCCTCGCGACGCCTCGCTGTTGCCCCGCCTCTTCGCTCACTCGCTCGCCGCCACCGAATCGAAGATCGGAGCCTG
>JAPLUH010000068.1 GCA_026397675.1 Verrucomicrobiota bacterium | reverse complement strand
ACGTTGCCGGTGCGAGCCACGGCCACGGTGATCAAATGCCAAGCGGCATCGGGCAAGGTGGCGGCCGGCTTCTGGCTGTACTTGTCAGTCGAGCTGGGGCCGGTCAACTGGACGCGGATTACTGCACCACCCTGGGAGAAGACGCCCCAGCCGCGGTTGTTGGAGCTGTTCCAGTCCTTGTTGGAGATGAACGCCTGGTCATCGGCCTGGCTGATTTGCTTCACCCAGAACGACACAGTGAAGTCCTTGGAATCACCGAACTTGAGGGCGTTGGCGTAGCCGAGGGTCACGTAGTTGTTGAGCGAACCATCCTTGAGGTTCTTCACGTGGATGCCTTGACCGCGCTTGCCGGCCTCGAAGGTGGGTTTGCCCACCGCCTTGGCGGAAACGGCACCCTGCAAGTCGGTGTAGTCACCGTCGAAGGGCAGGTAAGCCACCAGGCCGCTGCTCAACACGGACGGATCAGCCAGGGGCGAGCTCACCTTGAGAACGGCGTCGGCCGACGTCACGGAGCCACCCTTGTTCGAAACCACCACGCGGTAGTTACCGGAATCGCTCAGCTTGACCGAGGCGATGACGAAGGTCGTGTTGGTGGCGCCCACGATGTTGTTGCTGTTGAGCTGCCACTGATAGCTGATGCCTTCGCCGCGGCCTTCGGCAACGAAGGTCGCCTTGCCGCCTGCGATCAAGTTGAGGCTCACCGGAGAGACGGCGAGGACCGGCTTGGAGACACTGTTGATGGTGTAGAAGCCGACGTCGTCGATGCCGAAGTACCAGCTGCCAGTTCCGGCCTGAGCGAAACGGAGACGGACGGCGCCCTGATTGTCGGCCTTAGGCAGGCGGAACAACTCCACGCGCTTGGACTCCACCGCGTCGTCGTTGATGCGAGCCTGGATGAAGGGAGCGATGTTCTTCCACTCATTGGTGGCCACACCGATGAAGGCACCATAGGCCTTACCACTCGCCTCACCCGTGATCGGGTCCTCATAGGCGGCGGTGTCGCCGTTCGTGGCGATCATCGTCGCGTAACCATCCACATTGCCGGCGGCGTCCTTCACGATGTCGGGGCCGTCGAGCATGTACAGAACTGGCAACCAGGTCGAACCCTTGTCGATGGAGTATTCCACCGAGCCGATGCTGTCTTGGTTCTGCTCGTAGATGTTGTGGAACGAGAGGTAGATATTGGTCTTACCGGTCAGATTGACGTCCGGCGAGAAGGCGTACTGAATCTGGCTACCGCCACGATTGTCGGACTCGGCGTACAGGAAGTTGCCATTGATCAGCGACTTGACGGCCTCACCGTTGACGAACTGCTCGGTGATGTTCAAGCGGCGCGGCGCGTCCCACTTGGCCGATTCGACGCGGGTCTTGGGAATGACCACCCAGTCGAGGTAGGCGTCGCTGTTCGGATCATCATAATCCACGGTGCCATTGGCTCCAGTGGTGTAGTTCTGGAGGGTCCAACCGGTCGGGACTGCGCCTTCGGCGGTGCTCTCAAAGTTCTCCAGCCAGATGGGGGTCGGCAGGGTGATGTTGCCGGTGGAGGCGGAGGTGAAGGAATACTCCAGCTTCTTCGGCGTCGAGCCGTCGGCGTACTCCAGAACCACCGTGTGCTTGGAGCCCGGCTCCAGAAGACCGGGCGGGTCATAGGTAACCTTGGTGGCCCCGTTGGCTTGGGAAACGACGGCAGCCACAACGGCACCATCATAGGTGAGCTTCACCGAAGAGGACGCCACCGAGCCGGCGGATCCATTCTTGATGACGGCCGTGACCACCGCGCCCGGGGAAACCCCAGTGGCACCATTGGCGGGCGCCAGCACCGACAAGTAAGCCGGAGTGGCCGCCGTGATCTTGCTGTAGGCCTTCACGCCGCCGTCGGCATTGACCAGGACGCGACCGTCCGGATTGCCCACGGGAGCGGTGAACCAAGCGCAGTTGGCCCCGCCGCCGCCTTCTTCATAAATCAGGCGGAAGGAATAAACACCGGCCTGAGTCACGGTGAAGTCAAAGATGCTGTCGGTGGCGCCGCGGCCGCCGTCGTATTCACCGAGCACGAGGGCCGTAGCCTTGTCACGGGCCTCTTTGCCCACGGTGACACGGAACCCGTCGTCTGAGTTGACGATCATGCTGTAGGTGCCCGCCTGCAACTCGAGCCAGGACACCACTTCCATGGCGATGTTGTCAGTGCCACCCTCGAGGCCCGGGATGCCCGGGAAGCTCTGGCCAGTGGAACCGGCCTGCTCATAGTTGATGGTGGTGGTCTCGGTAAAGGTGCCGTCGGCGTTGAAGGCCGCGGCCGCGAAATCGATGGTGTTGGTGTGGGGCAGACCCGTCTTGATGTTGATCAGCGTGCCAGCCAACTGCGCCTCAGTGCGGGCGTTGCTATTGGGCAAACCGCCGGCGGCGGTGGTGGCCTGCTTCATCACGACCGAAAAGCCGCGATTAGCGGCCGAGGCAGCGCTCAGCGGGTAGGCGAACTCCGCCGGGATGGTGGTGGCCGCCTGAAGACCGAAGGCCCCCAGCAGGGCGCCCAAGGCGAGGCGTTTGAGGTATTGTGGACTCATGGTTGCTACGGATTGTGTTTGGTTTCTACGGACAGAGTGTCTGGTTTGAGGGAACGAAAAGGATCGAGAGGGAAAGTAGGGGACTAGGTCGGAGATCCCTCATTTAGAGGCCCGATATTTGTCGATGGCTTCCTTAGCCTTGGCATCACCGGTGGCGGCGGCATCAGCGAGCTTTTTAAGGGCATCTTGCTGGGCCTTGAGGGCAGCCGCCCGATCGGCGGCGGAAATATCCTCACGGTTCTTAATGCTCTCGGCCAAAGCCAAGGCATCCGCAGGATTCTCGGCGGCCGCCTTGGCAGCGGCGTCCGTTAAGGCCTTGGCCTCGGATGAGCTGTTCTTGGGCGAGGCCACCTCGGACTTGGGCTCGCAACCCAATGCCAACAAGAGGGCGATCAAAGATAGAAATGAGATCTTCATAGGAGGGATGACGGAGAACCGATTGCGGGCCCCACTCAGCGGGGGGAAATCAGCGCTTCCTCACCGGTGTACCAGCGGTAATCGATGCCCGGACCCGTGCTGTACGGAATGACCGAAACATTACCCAGCGCCCACAATGTGTTGCACTTGCGGGCGTGACGGAACCATTCGAACTCCATGCGCTTGCCCGGGTAGAGCGACGCCAGACCGACGCGCCATTGGTTGAGGTTGACAGACGATCCGCCGGGCCAGATCCCGAGGGTGTCATCGGAGCCATCCATGCGCTGCTCGGCGGCATCCTGCGCATAAATGAGGGTGGAGGGGTTGGCCAACGTGGAAATCTTGAGCGGCTTGTCCAAGGGGGACTTGAAATCTTTGACCGCGTATTGGTTCAGGCCATAGCTGGAGTCGAGCCACCAGTCCATGGGCCACTTCGGCCGGGATCCGTCGTCGCGCCAGTCGTCCACCGTGCGGGCACCCGGGCATCGGCCAATGCGTCGGGTTCCACCGAAATAGGAGATGTAAGCCGTGGCCCAGTAGGCTCGACCATCGGAGGGCGGGAGGACTTCCCGCGTAGCCGGTGAGGCGGACCACTGGCCATCGTTGGGAGCAGCTCCCCCGCGATTATGGAAAAAATCCGCGTTGTCCTGCGTGTACATCGTGGTCCCGATGGAAATCTGTCGCAAGTTGCTCATGCAGGCGGCCTGCTGACCCTTGGCTTTAGCGGTCGCCAGAGCAGGCAAAAGCATGCCTGCCAAAATGGCGATGATGGCGATGACCACAAGCAATTCGATCAACGTAAACCCCTGCCTTTGACCTGTGGGTGTTTTGAGCGACTGCGATTGAACTATCTGCATCTGTTTCATTTATGGGAGGTTCCGTGAGATCCGCCAGCAAATTTCAGGTGCCACGCGACACCTAATTGTAACGGACAGCGTTGGATCTACTGAGTTACACGCCGCGACGATTTAAGCGAAATCCACGAAGCTGCTAGCAGGAGAGGTACCAGGACGGCCAAGCCCAATCCCGCGTTCTGAGTCAACTGAGTCCACGCCGGTGAAGCCTTGGAAAACGTCCGCTGGAGGTAGAGCGAGGCCGAGGCCAGATAGCCCATCGAATCGGCCACCTGGATGAGGAACGCAGCGGTTCCAGCCTGTCGTGTCGCGGCCAGAAGGCGATCGAAGAGCACGCTGTTGAAGGGGACATACCCCAGATAACCCCCTAATCCAGTGAGCACCATCCAAGCGGCCGGGCCCAACCAACCACGTTGGAACGCCAGCGTGGCGCCACCCACCAAAATCGCCCCCAAACTGATGAGCACGTGATAAGTGCCCAAGGCCTTCCAATGATCGCGAATCCACCACAATCCGGCCAATGCGGCCAGAACTCCGACCCCAACCAAGGATTCAACTCGAGCAAAAAAGGAGGGGTCCGGACGTACCCCCAGTTCTTTGAGAACATCCGCCATGAAGGTGTCGCGAAGATCGCGGTACACGGTGAGCAAAACGTAGGGAAGGATGAGCAGCGCTAACGAAACAGCATTGCGAGCCAAGAATTTGCGTCGCTGAGGCCCGTCCATCGGTGCCCGCACAGACCGTTCTGCAATGTCTTGCACGCTGGGCGCTGGCAGAGCGGCCAGCAAGGCCAGACACATCACGAGGAGGGGAACGAACACCAACCCAGCCATGGCCGGCATCCAAAGTTCCGGAACAGCCCATCGGGAGATGAGGTAAACACCCACGGACTTGGTCCAACCCGAGGCAAAAATGAAGCTTACGCTCATGCCCAACCCGAGGAATTCGGTCACCCTGCGGCCCTCAAGAAACCCGAAGATCAGCCCCCAAATCATGCCTAACGGCAGGCCATTAACAAACAGACAGACGACCTGGGCCCAGGGAGGCACTTGAGGCAGTAAGACCAGCGGCACGAACGCCAGACCGATGAGCCCGGCGATGAGCGCGATCCGACGGGCTGCGCCCGCTTCGCTGACAATCTTGATTCCCAAGAACTTAGAAAGCGTGTAGCCCAGCAACTGAGCCACCACGAGCAGCACCTTTAACGATACACCACCGATTTCCTGGCCGGAAAATGTCCCTGCCGAGAAGGGTTTGCGAAATGCATACATCGCGGTGTAAG
>JAPLUH010000327.1 GCA_026397675.1 Verrucomicrobiota bacterium | reverse complement strand
CTCGCCGAACGGAATCTTAAGCCGCAGCGATACCAGTGGCGGGCTGACGGAACAGTGATCCTGGAGAAAATCCGCCGAGCCCGGGAAGCTTTGGCACGGAGCCAACCAATTGTTAAAGACTAATATGATACACTACACTAGGGCCTCGGGTTCTAGTGATTTGTACGCCGACCGCCGACCCAATCATTGGCTGGGTGCAGTCACTCTCAATAAAACTCCCTCGGCATTGCCCCTTCAACGGCTCTCACCGAGTCACGGCGCATCCAGAATAAGCAAGAGAGCCGAGAGTCTGCCTCACCAAGAGCTCCTGTTTCCCCTACAACTAACTCCCCGGGCGCCAGCGAGACCAGGCCGGAGCAAGCATTGGAAGCGATCCAACTCTCCCCTCGCGCACAGCGCGAAAGCCAATCCTCTCCAAAGCTTCCCTGCGCGCGCAGGCATGGTCCCGCTAGCGCCACCACCCGCCAACGCACCCAACACTCCCCGTTACAGAGTGTCCACACACCCCGATTTGGAGCCTGTCCCTCATTACTAAAAATAATTGAGAGTGGCCCCTTTTGTGTAAATAGGTGAGACCGACCCCGCGACGAAAGAGGCAGCGGGACCGGGCCGGAGCAAGCATTGGAAGCGATCCAACCCACCCCCTCGCGCACAGCGCGAAAGCCGATCCTCTCCAAAGCTTCCCTGCGCGCGCAGGCACGGTCCCGCGAACGCCCCACCACCAACGCACCCAACATCCCTCCGTTACAGACTGTCCACACACCCCGATTTGGAGCCTGTCCCTAAGCACTGAAAATAATTGAGAGTGGCCCCTTTTGTGTCAATAGGAGGGACCGACCCCTCGACGAAAGCTGATCCTCCTCAGAGCCTACTCAGCGAGCGGAGGCCTGATACCGCGGAGCCCACCAAAAAACCGTAGCGGAGCGGTGTCAGGCCGGAGCGAGCCTTGGAGGCGAACACCCCAAACCCCTCGCGCACAGCGCGAAAGCTGATCCTCCTTCCCAGAGCCTACTCAGCGAGCGGAGGCCTGATGCCGCGGAGCCCCGCCCACCGGAAATCCCAATGACTAGATCTCCTCTCCTTATCCCTTTCCGCACCTTCATATAAAAAGCCAGAACCAACGCGGATCATCGGCCTGCAGGAGAACACTCCGCCTTTTCGGTCACCGGCTTTACAACGCATCAACGGATTTGAGAGTATACTGCCCACATGTCGAAACCGCTGCTCATCGCCGGTCGTTCTTTTGACTCTCGTCTGTTCCTCGGAACCGGAAAGTTCCCGTCCCCAGAGTCCATGCGCAGCGCTTTGGAGGCCAGCGGCACACAAATAGTCACCGTCGCCCTGCGCCGCGTCGACCTCAGCGGCCAGAAAGACCCCTTCGCCAACATCCTCGAATTCATCGATCCCAAGCGCTACCTCATCCTTCCCAATACCAGCGGAGCGATGAACGCAGCGGAAGCAGTTCGACTCGCCCGGTTGGCCGCGGCCGCCGGCTTGCCCAAGTGGATCAAACTCGAAATCCACCCCGACCCCCGCTACTTGCTGCCAGATCCCATAGAAACCTTCGAAGCCGCCAAGCAACTCGTGGCCGAAGGCTTCGTCGTGCTTCCCTACATCAACGCCGACCCGGTCTTGGCCAAACGCCTCCAAGAAATCGGCACAGCCACCGTCATGCCCCTGGGCTCCCCCATCGGTTCCCACCGAGGGCTCCAGACCCGTGACCAAATTCGCATCATCATTGAACAGGCCACCGTGCCCATTATTGTGGACGCAGGCATTGGGGCCCCCAGCCACGCCGCCGAAGCCATGGAACTGGGAGCCGATGCCGTGCTCGTCAACACCGCCATCGCGGTGGCCTCCGATCCGTCCCGCATGGCCATCGCCTTCCGCGACGCCGTCACCGCAGGCCGCACCGCCTATGAACTCGGCCTCGGTGAAACCATCGATCACGCCAGCCCGACCAGCCCGCTAACGGCCTTCCTCAACTGAATCCGGCCATGGCCGCACCGACCGACCCGCTGCCGCCGACTCTTCGCTTGGCGCACTGGTCCGCACGACTCGCGGCCCTGAACGATCCGCAGACGCGCCTAGCCCACCTCGTGGAAGCCGCCCGTCTAAAACCTCCGCTGCCGGCAACCGATCGTCAGGAAGTTCACCGGGTGGCGGGCTGCCTGGTGCGCACCTGGTGGATCGCTCAGTGGCGAGACGGACGATGCTGGTTCCAGACCGATTCGGACGCCATGACCCTCAAGAGCCTCGCCGGAGCCATCGCCGAACTGGCCTCCGGAGGAACTCCCGACGAGATTGCCGCCCTCGATTTTAGCGCCTTCGACTCCTTGGGACTTTTAAAACAGCTTGCGGAGAATCGCCAGAAGACGATCCGCAATTTAATAACCGCCACCAAAACCTTCGCCCGCCAATCGGCCTTGGCCCAACACTGAAGATCACTCCGGTCATGCCCCGACCCAGTCCATCCCTCCAACCACCGCAAATCCGCCCCATGGCGGCGGTGTGGCGCATCGTGGGCTTTTTAGGCGAACGACCGGGTTGGACCGCCCTCTCCATCGGACTCCTGCTCCTCAACATCAGTATCGAGCTGTCGTTGCCGCAGTTCTTAGGATTCACCATCACAGCCCTCGGTGGCACGGCGGCGGACGGGTCGCTCGGCAAAACGATCGGTCTCTTCCTTGGCTTAGTGGTGCTCCGAGCCGGAGTCGGACTCGTGCTGGGACCCATTCGCAACCGGACTGCACAGACAGCCCTGGGAGACGTCCGGGCCGCCGTGTACGACTCGCTCCAACGGCGCTCGTTCGCCTGGCATGACAACGCCCGAACCGGTGAATTAATCTCCCGGGCTGGAACCGATGTCGGCCGCCTGCAGGACCTCCTCTTCGTCTGCCTGCTCTTCGGCGTGGATGTCGCTGCCGGTTTAATCGGAACCTTGTCCCTCATTTTCATCACCAGCCCACGGCTCGGCCTGATGACCTTGCTGGCCCTCGTTCCCACCGTGGCCAGCATGGCCTGGTTTGCCGCCCAACTGCAGCCCCGATGGCGGCGCGTCCATGAGCGGCACGGAGCCATGAGCACGGTCATCCAGGAGAACATCGCCGGAGTCCGGGTAGTGAAGGCCTTTGCTCGGGAATCAGCCGAAATCACCAAATTCCGGTTGCGACGAACTGATTTCCTCAAGGAAATGGCCGAGGCCGTCAACTACTGGGCGGCTCGAGTTCCCTTCGCCCAATTCCTCTTTGGCCTGGCCGTGCCATTGACCCTGTGGATCGGCGGCAGCGAGGTGCTCCACGGCTCGATCTCACTGGGCGACCTGGCGAAGGTGCTGGTCTATCAAATGGCCCTCGGCGGACGAATCGGCGTCATTGGTCAAATCACCAACATCCTCCAGAACTCCAGTTCCGCCGCCCAGCGGATCAGCGAATTACTCGATCCGCCGAATCTTCCAAGCCCCCAACGCCCGCCGGGACGCATCGCCCCCATCCAAGGTGCCATCGCATTCGAAGGGGTCGCCTTTCAGTACGTCTCCGAGCCCTCCCTCCGAGTGCTCGATGAATCCAAGCCGCAGCCCCCAGAGAATCGCCCCGCAGCAACGACACCCTCTCGCACCCAGGCCCTCGAAGGGCTGTCCTTCACGATCCCTGCAGGCAGCAGAGTCGCCATCGTCGGCCCGACCGGCTCCGGCAAATCCACCCTGCTAGCCCTCATCGCCCGATTCTACGAACCGACCCACGGCCGCATCTTGCTCGATAACACCGACCTCCGAGACTGGGATCGCGACACCCTCCGCCAGAGCATTGGCATCGTCTTCCAAGAGACCTTCCTCTTCAGCGCGACCCTCGCAGAGAATATCGCCCTCGGACGCCCCCTGGCTTCACGGGAAGAGATCGAAGCAGCGGCCCGCACCGCCCGAGCCGACGGATTCATCCGCGAACTGCCCCAGGGCTACGACACCGTCATCGGCGAGCGCGGCATTTCCCTCAGCGGAGGCCAACGCCAGCGCATCGCTATTGCCCGCGCCCTGCTCATCCAACCCCAGATCGTACTCCTCGATGACGCGACCAGCGCCGTAGATCCCTCCACCGAAGAAGAAATCCGGGAAGCGATGCGGGAACTGTGCTGCGGTCGCACGACATTCTTGGTGGCGCACCGGGCTGCCACCATCCGCAGCGCCGATCAGATTCTTGTCATGCAAGAAGGCAAACTCGTGGCCCAAGGCCAGCACACATCGCTCCTGACCGATTGCTCGCTCTACCGGGAATTGTTCGCTCACCCGGAACCGCAGACCCCCGCGCACTAATGGCCACCCACGACGACATCGCCCTCGACGAGGAGTTCGCCCAGAGCAGCTTGCGCGGTTCACTCCTCAAAAGGCTCTTCGCGTACACCCGGCCCTATCGCCGAGCACTGTACACCAACCTCGCCCTCACTCTCCTGGCCACCGCGTCCGCACTCGTCGGACCACGGCTCATCCAACACAGCATCGACCACGCATTAAGCCCCGTCCTCGCGGCTGGCGGGGCCTCCACGGCGCTCAGCGAATCCGCGGCAGCCCACGAAATCCTCATCTTGAGCGGACTCTACCTAGCCAACCTGCTGCTGGGATGGTGGCTGACCGTCATTCAAGTCCGCACCTCTATCGAGACGGGCCAGGGAGCCATGAACGACTTGCGTCTGGCCGTCTTCGAGCACATCCAACGCCTCTCGCTCAACTATTTCGACCGAACCCACCAAGGCCGGATTATCGCCCGGGCCGACTCCGACGTCGATTCGTTGGACCGGGTCCTCACGTGGGGTGCTGGGCAGGCCCTCTCCAGCCTCGTCACCCTAGTAGGCGTCGTCGTGCTCATGGTGCAATACGACCTGCGCCTGAGCTTGGCCGTGTGCTCGGTCCTCCCCCTTTTGGCCTGGATCACCCACTGGTTTCACCGCCGCGGACGCGAGGCCTACCGCAGTCTCAGAGGCACCCAATCCCGCCTCATCGCCGCCATGGCTGAGAACATCTCTGGCGTCCGCGTGATCCAAGCCTTCGTCCGCGAAGCTGAAAACCTCCGCAGATTCCAAAGCCTACAAACCGATTTCACAGAGCGATGGGTCGTCTCGGCGCGAGTCTTCCACACCTACATGCCGGCTGTTGGACTCTTGTCCGGCCTCGCCACAGCCATCGTCCTCGGCTACGGCGGATGGCGTGTCCAGCAAGGCGGAATGACTGTCGGCGGACTCGCCGCCTTCGTCCTTTATCTGGGCATGTTCTTCGGCCCCATCCAAACGATGGGAGACCTTTACAACGCCGTCCTATCCGCCGCCGCCAGCGCCGAACGCATCTTCGCCCTCCTCGATACCGAGCCCCAAGTCAAAGACTCCGCGGCCGCCACCGACCTGCCCTCAGTCCGCGGAGACGTTTCCTTCGAAGGCGTCTCCTTCCGCTACGACACCACGCCCGCCGACCGGTGGATTCTCGAAGACATTCATTTCTCCGTTCCCGCCGGCTCGACCATCGCCCTCGTGGGTCAGACCGGCTCTGGAAAAACCAGCATCATCAGCCTCCTGGCCCGTTTCTACGAACCCCAGGCAGGTCGAATTTGCGTCGATGGCCTCCCCATCATCGACCACACACTCAGCTCATTGCACCGACAACTGGGCATGGTCACCCAGGAGAATTTTCTCTTCACCGGCACGGTCATGGAGAACCTCAAGTTTGGACGCCCCGAATCCACCGACGAAGAAGTCGTCATCGCCGCCAAAGCACTGGGAACCCATTCCGTCATCGAAGGTCTCCCCGCCGGCTACGCCACCGAAGTCCGCGAACGCGGCGGAAACTTTAGTGCTGGCGAGCGACAACTCATCACCATCACCCGGGCCATGGTCGCCGCCCCCCGGATCCTCATCTTCGACGAAGCGACCAGCGCCGTAGACCCACAGACCGAGCGACTCATCCAGGAAGCCCTTCGCACCTTATTTCAGCGCCGCACCAGCCTCGTCATCGCCCACCGACTCAGCACCGTCCGCGGTGCCGACCTGATCCTCGTGCTCGACCACGGCCGCATCGTCGAACGCGGCAGCCACGAAAGCCTCATCGCCCAGGGAGGCATTTACGCCCGCATGCACGCCCAATTCATTCGCGGCTAATCCACTCCACCTCCCTCACAGAACCCCTTTCCAAAACCAGAAGCCCAGGAAGCCCACACCTAAAAACCTGCCCCCAATTCCGATGACCGAAATAGGTGACAACCAAAACCGACCCCGCGACGAAAGAGGCAGCGGGACCGGGCCGGAGCAAGCATTGGAAGCGATCCACCCACCCCTCGCGCAGAGCGCGAAAGCTCTATCCTCTCCAAAGCTTCCCTGCGCGCGCAGGCCTGGTCCCGCGAAAGCACACACCCGCCAACGCACCCAACCTCCTCTCGTTACAAAGTGTTCACACACACCGATTTGGAGCCTGTCCCTAATCACTAAAAATAAGCGAGAGCGTCCCCTTTTGTGTAAATAGGTGGGACCGACCC
>JAPLUH010000295.1 GCA_026397675.1 Verrucomicrobiota bacterium | reverse complement strand
CAAAATGGCCGGGTAGCGCCCGCGCAGTTCCCAAGTGTGGAAGAACGGAGACCAGTCAATGTAGGGCCGGAGCGTTTCGAGTGGAACGTCTTCCAAGACGCGGATTCCGGTGAATTCGGGGTGAGGCAGGTCCGAGAAGTCGAACCGGGCGGCTTGACTGCGAGCCTGTTCCAAACTCAGCAGCGGCGTATTGGCCGCGGCATGGCTGCTCCGAAGGACTTGGTACTCCTCGCGGATTTGAGCCACGTAGGCGGGCTTCAGGTCCGGGTTGATGAGGTTGCTCACCACCGGCACAGCGCGGCTGGCATCCAACACGTGGATGACGGGCTGCTAATATCCCGGCGCGAGCTTGATGGCGGTGTGCGCTTTGCTGGTCGTGGCACCACCGATGAGGAGCGGTTGGCGCATGCCCAGGCGTTCCATTTCGCGGGCGACGTGGGCCATCTCATCCAGCGACGGAGTGATTAAGCCGCTGAGACCGATGACGTCCACCTGATGCTCCTGAGCCGCCTTGAGGATATTCTCGCAGGACACCATGACGCCCAGGTCGATGACCTCGTAATTATTGCACCCCAAAACCACCCCGACGATGTTCTTGCCGATGTCGTGGACATCGCCCTTGACGGTGGCCATGAGCACTTTGCCTTGGGTTCGAACTTCGCAGCCGCCGGCCATCGCAGCCGCCTTCTCCGCCTCCATGAACGGAGTGAGGTAGGCGACTGATTTCTTCATCACTCGGGCAGACTTCACCACTTGCGGGAGAAACATTTTGCCAGCGCCAAAAAGGTCGCCGACGTGGTTCATCCCGTCCATGAGGGGCCCCTCGATCACCAACAACGGTCGCCCAAGCTTTTGGCGGGCTTCTTCGGTGTCGAGTTCCACGAAGGCGTCGATGCCCTTGACTAGGGCGTGCGCCAAGCGCTTCTCAACGGGTTCCGATCGCCAGGCCTCGTCGGCTTTGGCTTCGGCGGTGCCCCCAGGTCCCGATTTACGACGCAGCGCCTCGCCATAGGTCACCAAACGCTCAGTGGAGTCCGGACGGCGATTGAGGAGCACATCCTCCACGAGGTCCCGAAGCTCCGGCTCGATCTCCTCGTACACTTCGAGCATCCCGGCATTGACGATGCCCATGTCGAGCCCGGCCTGAATGGCGTGGAAGAGGAAGGCACTGTGCATCGCCTCCCGAACATGGTTGTTGCCCCGGAAACTAAAGCTGATGTTGGAGACGCCGCCGCTGACCTTGGCGAAGGGCAGGTGGGTCTTAATCCATCGAGTCGCCTCGATGAAGTCGACGGCGTAGTTATTGTGAACCTCGATTCCGGTGGCGACGGTGAGGATGTTCGGATCGAAAATAATGTCCTGCGGCGGGAACTGTGCGCGCTGGGTGAGCAGGTCATAACACCGTTGGCAAATCTCGATGCGGCGCGCAAAGGAATCGGCCTGTCCCTGCTCATCAAAGGCCATCACCACGACCGCCGCGCCATAGCGACGAATGAGTCGGGCCTGTTCAAGGAAGCGCTCTTCGCCTTCTTTGAGCGAAATGGAATTGACGATGCCCTTGCCTTGGAGGCAACGCAGGCCCGTCTCCAGCACCGACCACTTCGACGAATCGACCATGATCGGCACCCGAGCGATGTCGGGTTCGGCCGCGATCAAATTGAGGAACTTCGACATCGCCGCAGCGCCGTCGAGCATTCCCTCATCCATGTTGATATCGATGATCTGGGCCCCCGCCTCGACCTGCTGTTTGCAAATCGCCAACGCGGCATCGTAGTCGCCGGCCAAGATGAGTTTGGAGAATTTCGGTGAGCCCGTGACATTCGCACGCTCGCCAATGTTGATGAAGTTGGTCTCCCGGGTTTGGTTGAAGGCTTCCATGCCACTGAGGCGCAGAAGCGGTGGGAGTTGAGGGGTCTTCCGCGGCGGTAGGCCCTTCACCGCCTCAGCGATGGCCTGGATGTGCGGCGGGGTCGTGCCACAGCAACCGCCCACGACGTTCAGCCAACCTTCTTCGGCCCAAGGACGGATTTGAGGAGCGAGGGTCTCCGGTGTTTCCGGGAAACCCGTCGGGGACAACGGGTCGGGCAATCCGGCATTGGGATACACGCAAATCTTGGTAGCGGCGATGCGGTGGAGTTCCTGGACGTAGGCCCGCATTTCTTTGGGACCGAGGGCGCAGTTGAATCCGATGGTGATCGGCTCGGCGTGGCGGACCGAGTTCCAGAAGGCTTCGACCGTTTGCCCCGTTAGCGTGCGGCCAGACAGATCGGTGATCGTGCCCGAGATCATCAACGGCAGTCGGACTTGCAAGCGATCTTGCACTTGCTGGATGGCCAAGAGTGCCGCCTTGGCGTTGAGCGTGTCGAAAATGGTTTCTACTAACAGGACATCCACGCCCCCTTCGATGAGTGCCTCCACCTGTTCGGTGTAGGCCGTGACCAATTGCTCAAAACTCACGGACCGGAATCCGGCATCGTTGACATCCGGAGAGATCGAGGTGGTGACCGGCATCGGACCAATGGCCCCGGCAACATACCGGGGGATGCCCGTGGCTTTGAACACCGTATCGACCGCATTCCGGGCCAGTCGGGCCGAAGTCAGATTCATTTCCCGCGCCAGGTCGCGCAGGAACGGATCTTGGATCACATCATTGAAGAACGCCTGATCTTTGCGGCCCTCGGCATGACGAAAGAAAAAGTCGTGCTGGCCGATGGTGGTCGCCGAAAACGTGTTCGTTTCGATGAGGTCGGCCCCGGCCTCCAAATAGTGCCGGTGGATTTCTTCGATGACCTGCGGTTGGGTGATTTGGAGTAACTCGTTGTTACCCTTGAGGTCCTTCCCCTTCCAATCGCTGAACCGTTCGCCTCGGAACTGGGCCTCGCCCAGCTTGTAACGCTGGATGACAGTTCCCATTGCTCCATCAATGATGGCAATGCGCTGATCCAGCAGGTCCACAAATCCCTGACCACGCGTCCATGTATTCCGAGCTTCGGAACGATTCGACATGCGCTCAGGTTATCCTCCCTCTGGCAGGGTGCCAACAGATAAATCAACGCATCCCGATTCGTTGATATGTATTTTTAGCGTACAGACGCAGACGCTGCGGCGGATTTGCAGGCGAAGCGGGGCGCGGCTCGCACGGGGTGGAATTCTTTACCCTGGGAGTCCTGACGTCGTTGTTGCGGGGTCGTCATCGGACTGTCACATCCCGGGTCAAACGTTTATCAATGAACTTGAGTCCTGATTCGAGCCGGCGTGATACAGACGCACGCTTCCCGGAGGGGGACCGGTTGCGACAGGTCTTCGACGCCGTCGGTGCCGTCGGGTGGCCCGCTCTCGGGTTTCGGGCTGAGGCGGGAGGCAGTTTCTTTGCGACTCTGAGGCTGGCCAGTGTTTTGGTTCATGCTTACTCGGGTGGACGGTTTGCTTCTGAAGAAATTGAAGAAGCCTGCCGAAACGAGGACGACTTTCGGTATTTGTGCTCGGGCGATGCACCTGAGGCTCGAGTTCTTCGTCGTTTCCGCCGGGTTCATGCCGCAGCGCTGATCGAAACGTTATCTCAATTGTGGGCAACTCCGGTGTCCTCCCAGCCTGAAACCCCGAAGCACTCGTCCGATTTGGTGCGGGCTCGTCGCTGTCTCGAAGCAGCCGTCGCGGCCGACAGCGTGGCCTTGGATTTCTGAAAGCCGGTCTGAACAGTTTGAGCGGGAGGCCTGCCGGTCTGGTAGGGATGGTGTCTCACCGTCCACTCCCTGGGCTGCCGGACGAGGTGGAGATGGCCCGAGAGACTCGAGCCCTACCAAGGTGAGGATGGCCCGAGAGACTCGAGCCCTACCGGGGAGGCCTTCGGGCTACATCCCTGGGTCCTTCCGCCAACTCAGCCTCACCTGAGCACCTCCGAGGTAGGGCGATTTCTCCGAAAGCGCCACGTCCGCAGACACAGACCGCAGCAGCAGCGCCGGATGGCCCGAGAGACTCGAGCCCTACCAGGGAGGTGGCAGTTGAGCGAGGGGGAGGTGGCTCCGAAAGTGC
>JAPLUH010000415.1 GCA_026397675.1 Verrucomicrobiota bacterium | reverse complement strand
GCCGAGGCCGACTTGCACCAGTGGTCATCCCATAGGTCGCAAACAATGATGGCCGTGCGTCGCGGGTCCCAAGACTCAACGTGCTCGGAAGCTCCCGTACTTTGAGTCCGCAGGTGGAGTTTCATGGCGGCGGAATTCACTGGAGCCCCCCCCGGTGAGGCGCACCCAACAAAAATCAGCAGGGCCAGCCACAACCAAGACGCACGAATCTGTGGGGACAACATGGCGGAACTCTTTCCGAAGTCCGGGCCGATGGAAAGCATCGAGCGACTCACCGAAGGGCGGTGCCACCCAATCGCACCAGTCGAGAATCGCTCCGAACAAAGAGGGATCCGGCCGCGATGGATGGAGTTCCAATGACGGTCTGTTCGAGGGGCAGTTCACTGACCACGACGCCTTCGGCCTTCGACGGATCCACCACCTGGACTCGCCCGTCTTCACTGACACAGTACAGGTGCCCGCCGGCTGCCACTGGAGTGGCGCTAAAAGAACCCTTGAGCCGCAACTGCCAGAGTCGTTTGCCATCCTGGACATCGGCACAGGTAAGGATGCCTCCATCATTGAGAGTCAGAAGGCGACCGCCCACGACCACAGGGCTGGCGGTGCCCGGACGCAATTGGGCCGAATGCCACACAGACTTCGGTTTCGCCTCGCCCGGGACCGGCTCCACCACCGTTATCCCGTTGGCTGGGATGACCAGCTTTCCTTGGTTCACCACGAGCGAGGGCACGGTTGAAGCTCCCTCAGTGATGTCCCAAGCGATTTTGCCCGTCGTCGGGTCCACCGCTGTCACGCCTTGCGCCGACTGCAGCAGCACCCGGTTAGGCTGTCCGGGCGATTTGAAGACCACCGGCGACGTCCAGTTGGCCTTCTTCGGGCGGTCCAATTTCCAGCGATTCACACCGGTGCGGGCATCGAGCCCGGCGGTGAACGATTCGCTGTCGTTTTCTACCATCGCCACCACCACACCATCGACCACTACCAACGACGAAGACATGCCCAGAGAGTTGCTCGCGTTGGGGTAATCCCGGCCCAACCCGCGGAACCACAGCAGCCGGCCGTCGAGATCGAGGGCCACGCAGTCGTTGGAAGAGAAGATCGCGTAAATCGCCGTACCGTCCGAGGCCGGTGTCGGGGTGGCCGCACCGATCTTCTCGTGGGTCATGGTCCGACCGGTGGCCCAGAACTGGCGTTCCCAAAGCAATACCCCATCGGTCACCCGGAAGCACAGCACATGAAGTCGATCCTGCCGGGCGCCGCTGCCGACCGTGACAAAGACCTTGTCTCCGAGGATGAGCGGGGATGAAAGACCCCGGCCCGGTAACGAGACAGACCACGTGATCGAGCTCGGTTCCAAGCGCACCGGGACACCGGTCTCGCTGGAAAGACCGTCTCCATTAGGGCCACGGACTTGCGTCCAGTCTGCGGCACCGAGGGAACCGGCCACCGTGAGGGCCGCAGTCAGGAGGAGGGAAAGTTTCATGAATCGTGGGTTGGGTGAGCGAGGTTCAGGGACGGATTCAGCGGGTGGAGACAATCGGGGTGCCCTGCTCGTCGGTGACCCGGAGTTGGAACTCCCACTCCTTAGCCCAGTCTTGCGTTTGTTCGTTCTGTGTACATTTGACGAGAAGGATGTTCTTTCCGGCCTTCAATGAAACCGGCATGCGGTACTGATCGATTTCGGCCGAGCGGTGGTACTCATCGCGACCAAAGATCAGCGCCCCATTCACCCAGACCTTCCAGCCATTCTTGCAGCCCAAGCGCACTTGGGCAGTGCGGGCGGAGTCGCTCCAGAACTCGGCGGTCGCATAACCGGCCGCCCCCTTCAACGACGAGATCGCCTGATTGAAATCGACCAAGCCGTATTCGCTGCGGGTCTCATACGGGAACCATTTCACTGGCCCGCTTTTGCCGGCCAGCTCGGCCTTGAGGTCGAGGCGTTCTTCCGGAGGGTACACCTTGGCAAAGCCGACCTCGCCGGCGTTGTCGAAGGGTCCAATTAATTGCCACTTCGCAACCCAACCAAAGGTCTTGGCCAGGTCGACCTTGTCGCCCAAGTCCTGCAGCCGCTTGGCAATGTCTTCGATTTGGTCAGCCTCCCGGGAGAACCCGAGCGCCTGGCGGTAGGTTGTCACGGCAGAGGCTTTGGCCGCAGTGGTTTGTCCGGCCGCACGAGCCATAAGTTGAGCGACCGCCTCGCGCCGCAGCTCGGAACCGGGATCCTGAAGAAATTCTGGCAGCAAGGCTTGAGCTCTCGATGCATCGAGCTTCTGGATTAACTCAAAGGCCAAGCGACGGGCCCTCGGATGGTGTTGGGTGTCGCGAAGGAGGACTTCGAGCGATTTGAGCGAAAGCTTGGCCCCTGCAGTTGTCTCGCGTTGCACGGCCGTCTCAATGGCCGCGCGCATCCAGTTCAGCGCGTAGTCATTGGCCCCATCCATGGCCACGAGCAACTCCGGGATTTGATTGGCCTTGGCCTTGGCGACTTCGTTCCAGGCAGCCTGAGCGGCGGAGTTCCCCTGTCCTTCCGCTCCCACCGCTTTAAGGCGTTCGACCGACGACGCCAGTTTCCGAGGGAGAGCGGCCACACTGTTGATCGCCGTTGCCACCAACAGCACAGACGCCGCCAGCACCGAATGCACTCTTGCCATAAGCAACACCCTACCCGTCGCCAGTGGCACGACAAGCTCGGCGGTGTTGCGAGCGGTTACGAATAGGGCATGAATGCGTGGTCCACGCCGGGTGTTGGGTGGGACGTGGCCTTTGCTGATCGACGCGCCTCCGGCCAGGCGAGAGCCACTCCTAGCAGGAGGTCGCGGGCAAGATCCCGAAGGGGAAAGATCCAGCAGGTCTATTCCCCAACGAATCTTCCGACCTCCGCTTCCTCACCGCCATCCTCATGAAAACCTCCGATGAGTGGGAAACCGGACGCGCCTACTTCTCCGACCCATCCCAAACCTAAACAACCAACCCCCACCTCCAAATTTAGCCTTTGGCAGACGTAGAATGCCCATCCGATTCCGGTACCAAATCCCAGTCCATAACACAGTCCCCATAGCGACTTCGCGATCACGCCCCAAGCGTGTCGCGAAAGGCCCGCCGAAATGCCGTGGGTTTTCGCGTACGTGAAGGTAGCCATCTCGAGCCAGCCGCCGATGAAATAGCCCGCTGTGTTCAGTGCGAAAAGGATCAAGACGATTTGCCATCCGAGATTCCGGACGCTGAAGGAGGCCGCCAGAATCCATCCCATCGCGAGCGTGCCCGCTAGCAGACCACCAAGGCTTCCTGCATGACCATGCCAGACTCCCTTTAATGCGAACCACCCGGCAATCCAGAGGACGGCATAGGCGGCAAATGCGGGTGCGAAAACGAGGTAGACTCGCCTTTTGGGCTGCGGACCGACGATCAATCCGCTCAATAGGGGCCCGCTGAGCCCCAGGAAGACCGCAGCGCAGGTCAAATAGAGCCCCACCTCCCCGACGCGAGCGGAGAGCCAGCTGCCAAAAGCGGCCCAGGGAGCGAATCCTGCAAGACTCAAGATCGTGAAGCCAACAACGCCACGGGCAAGAAATGCCAAGCGCCTTGGCATAGGACGCGCAGGGGCGATGGACGTGGATTCACGGGTCGGGGTCATAGAGTTTCTAAATATTCCGATGTCCTTGGCGTGCTGCGACGTTCCGGCAGCGGCAAAAACCGTACGGCGAGACCGATCAACAGCACCGTGGCGGCTGCCACGTAAAGCAAGGGACCAAACGCGTTCCAATGAACCTGAGCCCAGGCAAAGACTACAGGTCCCATTGCGGAGGACAACACGGTCACCATTTGTGCACTCCCCTGGATCCGCCCCAAGTGACGCTGACCATAGAGCTCACCCCACACTGAGAAGAACAGAACCATCGTCATGCCGGCGGCGAGGCCGAGCGGGATGGCAACGATCACCAACTGCCAGACCTGACTCGCCATGGCGAGACCTACCAATCCCAGGGCATACAACCCGAGGCTGAGCGCACTCACGAGTTGCAATCGAAAACGCTGGATCATCCATCCGGTCACCGCCTGTCCTCCGAGCGACAACAACGCGGTGCCCGCCAGAAAGGCCGGCAGCATCGACGGCGCGAACCCCCGTTCCACCAGGATAGCCTCATTGAACAATCCTAGTCCTGACGCGATGAGATTAAAGGAGGCGGCCGCTCCCGCGAACAGCCAGAATGCCTTCGTACGCAATGCCTGGTTCAGCGTGGCTCCTCCCTCCTCATCATGAACCATCGCCCGGGTGTCGAGATCTGTCGGCAGCCCATCATGGGTAGAACCCTTCAATGAAATGGAGCGCACCGGATCCCGGAGCACCAGCACCACGAGCGGTACGACGCCGGCGGCTAAGACGAGCGCGACATTGCTCCAAGCCTCGCGCCAACCAGCTGTCTGGATTCGGGCGCCCACCGCACCAAAGCTCACGGCAAAAAACAGGCTGAGGAGGATGGAGTAAACGGCCATCGCCGGACCGGACCGGATGGGAAACCAGCGGGAGACCGTGCTGATGCTGAAGACCGACAAGGCCGATTGGCCGAGTCCTCGTGTCGCCAGCAAAATCACAAAGAAAGCTCCGAGGTTTTCACCGGCATTGGCGAATGCGACCACGGCGGCAACGAGGCCGGCGAGGCAGACGGAAGTGCTGATTCGAAGTCCGATGCGGTCCATCGCCCAACCCGCCGGAAAACAGAACAGCGCGCCCAAGAGACTGGCCCAGAGGTTAATTTGCGCGTAGGTGACCCGGTCCAAGTGGAGATCGCGCAGGAGTGGCTCTGTGATGAGACCGAGGGCTTGGGTCCTTCCGGGAAAGGTCGCCACCATGAGCACCGCGGCCATGAGCACCTGTGTCCACCGTTTTGTGGATGGTTGGGTTGCCGGGGTACCCATCAACGATTCTTCTGCACGGGTCATCGGAAGAAGGTGTTCGTTCTCCCAGACTCGTCACAGCGATATTTAAGCCAGCTGCTAAATTCCCGGTAGTGGGCATCGCGCTGATCTCCGCCGTCGCTGTCGGCGTTGTAGCTCAGGTAGAGCAAGTCCGTCGCGTTTTTGAATCAAAGACCTCAGAAGGTGGATTATTACGCTACGAGGCAGGGCATAATTTTTCCGTGTTGTTGGTTTTTTGCGCGCCGGATTTATGTCTTTGATTTTGGTTCCTCGCTATTCCCAGTGGGAAGAGGGGCTTGACGGTTGTGGCCTGAGGAAAGCATCCGCTCTGACACCCAGGTTATCTGTCACAACCATGTCGAACCGACGTAGTGGCGGCACCTGAACGTCTTCAACAAGGAGCGCGTGATTGTTTGCGCTCTGCCGCGAGGCCGGCGTGGCGACGACAGCAAGGTGTGTTGTGTGACCCCGCCGTCCCCTGAGTCTCCCAATAGATTGATCGGTTCGTCGGTGGATGAAGATCGGACTCAGGGCGAGGGTCGGAATCGAACCCTCACTGGACGATACCGGACGATACCGGAAGATACCGGGTGACCCCGAGTTTGTGGGTTGGGCGGGGACGCCGGGTCAGGGAACCCAGCCTACAGGGCACGCTGTGGGTGTCGGTCCATGCGGATCGCTCCGCCCCAGGATTTGTCGACGGACTTGCGGGTCAGGCGAAGATCTCTTGTACGACACGGCCGTGGACGTCGGTGAGGCGGAAGTCTCTGCCAGCGTGACGGTAGGTCAGTTGCTCGTGATCCATACCGAGCAGAGCCAGCAGCGTGGCATGGAGGTCGTGCACGTGAACCTTCTGATCCACGCAGTAGAATCCGTAGTCGTCAGTCACGCCGTAACTGAAGCCGGGCTTCACGGCTCCTCCGGCTAACCACATGGTGAAGGCATGCGGGTGATGGTCACGGCCATCGTCCCCTTGAAGGGTCGGGGTGCGTCCGAATTCTCCACCCCACATGACCAGCGTCTCGTCCCAAAGCCCTCGGGCCTTAATATCCTGGAGCAGCGCGGCGATGGGGCGATCGACCTCGGATGCCAATCGACCGTGCTCTCGTGTCAGATCCGAGTGCTGATCCCAATAGCCGTGGCTCGCCTGGACAAAGCGCACTCCGCGCTCGCTGAACCGACGCGCCAGCAGGCATTGCCGGGCGAAGGACGAGGTCTTGGGATCATCCAAACCGTACAGTTTGCGAGTCGCCGGCGTTTCCCGATTAATGTCCATGGCCTCCGGAGCCTCGGACTGCATACGGAACGCTAATTCGAAGGCCTCGATCTGGGCTTCCAATACCGCATCGGTGCCGACCGAAGCCAGGTGATCGCGGTTCATGTCACCGAGCAAATCCAGTTGAGCCCGCTGGGTCTTGGCATCGCCGTTCGGGTCATGGAGGTAATGGATGGTGGCCCGATCGACCGGCACACCACCGCCGATGGGCGTGCCTTGATGGACGGCCGGCAAGAAGGCGCTCGACCAATTGCCCACCCCGCCATGACCCAGCGTCGGGTTGATGGTGATGAAGCCCGGAAGGTTCCGATTCTCGCTTCCCAGGCCGTAGGTGATCCATGAGCCCATGCTCGGTCGAACCACCGTGTCGGAACCCGTGTTGAGCTTCAGCAACGCGCCGCCGTGCGCTTCGTTGGTCCCATGAATCGACTTAATGAAGCACAAGTCATCGGCCCGGGCTCCGACCAGGGGAAAGAGGTCGCTTATCATCGCTCCCGACTGTCCGTAGGGCCGGAATTCCCACGGAGAGCGCCGCAAATTGGAAGTTTTGGCGAACTGGATCCGGGGTTTGTCGAAGGGCAAGGGCTTGCCCGAATCCTTCAAGAGCTGGGGCTTCCAATCGAAGGTGTCCACATGCGAAGGCCCTCCATGCATGAAGAGAAAAATAATCCGCTTGGCCTTGGACCGAAACAACGGAGCCCGAGGTGCCAAGGGGTTGCGCTGAACTTCGGCGCCACTCGCGCGCAAACCCGGGGACATCAATCCCATCAAGGCCAGATTGCCGAAGCCCAGGGCCGAGCGTCGCAGAAGTTGGCGTCGTGAAATCCGTGAGTGCATGGCCGGGTTCATAGGAATCAATCGCGGTACTGGAATTCAGAACTGGCCAGGAGTACCTGGCACCAGGCCAGCCACCGATCGGCAGAATCCGGTGCGGTGGCCGTGGTTCCGGGTTTTGACAAAAACGCCACCGCGCGGACCTGCTCCGCCTCGGTCGGCAAGCGACCAAGAACGCGTTCGTAGGCCAGGCTCACACGTTGAGTCACGGGCCGTGGCTCCCCCGATCGAACATCTGAAGCCAACGCACCCGCCTGATCCTTGACCCAGGGGCTGTTGATCCAAAAGAGCGCCTGATGCGACACCACGGTGGGAGTCCGACGCGCTACGCCGACGCTGGGATTAGCGAAGTCAAAGAGGGTCAGCAAATCATAGACCCGATCGCGAACCACGGGCAGGTAGAGGGTGCGACGACGGGAGGTTTCGGAAACCGTATCCTCCGGTGTGTATTCGTCATTTCCCCACGAGACCAAGCTTCCACCCATCGACCGATCCAGCCGTCCAGATACGGCCAGGACACCGTCACGAATCATCTCTGCCTCCAACCGTTGTCGGGGATAATGCCAGAGCCAACGATTCTCCGGATCGGTCTCGACCC
>JAPLUH010000543.1 GCA_026397675.1 Verrucomicrobiota bacterium | reverse complement strand
CTTCGCCCTCGTTCTGGGTTTGGGCCTCGCGGCCGGAGATTTCGAGCCAACCGGCCTTCACCAACACCTTGCCGTCGGTCTTGAAGGGTTCGCCCTCGACCCGGGTGATGCGGGTGGTGATGAGGTATTCCGCGGCCGGGTAGAACACGGCGAGGAACCGCTTGGCCACCATGTCATAAATCCGCAACTCCACGTCGCTCAGATTCTTGGGCTCGACCGAGGTGGGAATGATAGCGAAGTGATCGCTGACCTTGGCGTTGTTAAAGATGCGCTTGTTGGGTCGAACCCAGCCTTGTTCCAGAATAGTGGCCGCAAATTTTCCGTACCCACTGCTATTCATGGTCTCCAGCACACTTCGGGCGGTCCCGAGGTAATCTTCGGGCAGCGCGCGTGAATCGGTACGCGGATAGGTGAGGACCTTGTGACGCTCATACAGCGCCTGGGCGATTTGTAGGGTCCGTGTGGCCGAGAATCCGTAGCGCCGGTTCGCCTCGCGCTGGAGGGTCGTGAGGTCGAACAACGTGGGGGAGAGCTGGTTGCTGGGCTTGCTCTCTTCGGTCACTATGCCCGGTTTGCCGAGGCAGCGTTCCCGAATGGTGGACGCCTTGGCGGCATCCCAAATACGGTCGGCGCGGAGGGCTTCGTCGGCATCCTTACCGGCCGGCTTGCTGAAGCGCTCGTCGAACCAGCGACCGACATACTGACCTGCCTCGCAGCCGAAGGTGGCGTGCAATTCCCAGTAATTGCGGGAGACGAACTTACGGATCTTCTCCTCCCGTTCCACAAGGATAGCCAACGTGGGGGTCTGCACTCGGCCAACGGTGGTCTTGTTGAAACCGCCTCCCTTGGAGTTGAAGGCCGTCATGACCCGGGTGCCATTGATGCCGACCAGCCAATCAGATTCCGACCGGCAGGTGGCGGCCGCAGCCAGGGGTTGCATCTCTTGATCGGAGCGCAGCCGATTGAACCCGTCGCGGATGGCGGTGGGCGTCATGGACTGCAACCACAAACGCCGAATCGGTTGGCGGGCCTGAGTGTATTGGGTGATGTAGCGGAAGATGAGTTCTCCCTCGCGACCGGCGTCGCAGGCATTGACCAGGGCATCGACATCCTTGCGCTTGATGAGCTTCTGGAGGGTCTTGAGCTTGGCCTCAGATTTCTCGCGGGGCTGCAAGTCGAAGTGCGGAGGAATGACCGGTAACGCGTTGAAACTCCACTTACCCTTCTTGGCTTCGTAGGCCTCTGGGGCACGGATCTCCAGCAGGTGACCGACGGCCGAGGCGACGATCGTGTCTTCACGTTCGAAGTAGTCATCGACCCGTTTGAACCCACCTAGGGCTTTGGCGATGTCCGCGGCGACGGATGGTTTTTCAGCGATGACGAGGGTTTTTCCCATGAAAGGATTCGTGGGGACCTCTACCTGTCGTATCCGGTCCCGGGCAAGGAGTTCTTTTGATAGACGCAGTTTACTTTCATTTATTCGGAAGCACTCGTTCGAATTTTTCGGTGGGATTCCGAACAAAAAACACCCACGTCACTGGCCATCAATTCTAAGTAAGCCTAAGGTCGCCCCATGCGCGTTTCGAAATTGTTGCATACCCGCTATCGGCTCAACGACCTGGAACGTTCGGTGCGTTTCTACAAAGAGGTTTTGGGCCTGGAAGAGGTGCGCCGTCACAAGTCTCCGCGGGGTTCAGAGTTGGTCTTTTTGAAGGCTCCGGAAAGCGAAGAGACCATTGAGTTGTGCCATTTTCCCTCGAGCGGGCCCGTGGAGGTGCAGGCCGATCTTACTCATTTGGCCTTTGAGGTCTCGAGCTTGGAGGCTTTTGGTCAACACCTAGCCACACTAGGGCTCCGGTACAGTGACGGTCCGACCTACAAGCCGGACGGATCCGGCGGGTTTGCCTTTGTCGATGCTCCGGAGGGCTATGAGATTGAGCTCATCCAGCGTTCTCCTGTGGCTGTGTCGGGTGGAGCCTCCTACTGAAGTCAGTAACTGGTTTTTGCTGAACTGCCTTCGCAGATGGAATTCTTGGCGCGTCAATATCGTTGGAGTTTCCCACGTCCCGCCATGGTGATGGGGATCCTCAACGTGACGCCCGATTCCTTTAGCGATGGTGGGTGTTTTTTGGATCCCGACCGGGCCGTGGCGCGGGGAGAGGAGTTGGTCGCCGAAGGGGCTGAGTTCATTGACATCGGGGGTGAGTCCACCCGGCCGGGGGCGGCTCCGGTCGACGAGTCCGAAGAGTTGCGACGAGTCATTCCAGTGGTAAGGGCGCTGGCGGCCAAGACCCAGGCGGTGATTTCAGTCGACACCCGCAAGGCCGCGGTGGCCCGGGCGGCGTTGGATGCCGGAGCCAGTATCATCAATGACATTGAGGCTCATCGGACGAATCCAGAACTTTGGAAAATAGTGGCGGCTGCCGGGGCGGGCTACGTGCTCATGCACATGCAGGGAACCCCACAGACCATGCAGAAAAATCCGCACTATGAGGATGTGGTGGATGAGGTTGGTGCTTTTTTTGAAGAGCGGTTGCTTCGATTGGAAGAACAGGGAGTGAGGCGGGAGCAAGTTGTGTTGGATCCGGGCATCGGCTTCGGCAAGGCACTGACTCACAATTTGTCCCTTCTGCGAGGTTTGGGGGTGATTTCAGCCTTCGAACGACCGATGATGTTGGGGGTTTCCCGAAAATCGTTCATCGGCCGGCTGTTTGACGCAGAGCCAGACCAAAGGATGGGTGCTTCGGTTGCCTGTGCCTTGTGGGCTGCCGAAGCGGGAGTGACTGTGTTCCGGGTCCATGATGTGGCCCAGACCGTTCAGGCTTTGCGCATGAGAGAAATTTTGAACAACCAGACCAAGACGAGTTGAATTCGATGCTGCCATTTTTGCAGGCCATCTGGCGCCCGACCCTGGAGATTGGAATCCTTGGGGTGGGTCTGTATTATGGCTACCGATTCATTAAGGGGACCCGTGGTCAGGCCGTGGTGACGGGTTTCGTGGTCGTGCTCCTGGTGCTCACCTTGTCGGTGCGCCTGCTGCGCTTGGATGTCCTCAACGCCATCCTCAACCAGATATTGCCCTTCTTAGCGCTGGCGATTGTCGTGCTCTTCCAACCGGAGATTCGCCGGTTGCTGGCTGAAGTGGGAAATTTGCCGCTCTTCACCAACCTTCAGGAGCAGCGGGAGAACTTGGAAGTCATCGTCGAGTCGGTCGATCGAATGGCTCCGGCACGTATGGGGGCGCTCATCGCCATCGAACAGTCGATTTCCGTAACCGAGACTGTCGAATCGGGAATTCCTGTAAACTGCGAGGCGACGCCCGAAATGATCGAGACGATCTTCTTCCCGAACAACGCCATCCACGACGGCGGCGTGATCATTAAGGGAGATCGAATCTTGCGGGCGGGCGCGATTTTCCCGCTGACCCAACGGGGCGATCTTCCCAAGTCACTGGGCACCCGCCACCGGGCAGCCGTGGGTCTGAGTGAGGAAACCGATGCCGTAGTAGTGGTCGTGTCCGAAGAGTCCGGTGGTATTTCGTATGCTCATCGGGGCGCACTGACCCGGAATGTCTCGGTCGAGCAACTCCGGGCCTTCTTGACGGAGGTGCTAGTGAAGCGGTCTTCGGGTCGCCCGGGCAATTCGTGGCTGCGACGTTGGTTCACCGGAGCCGTGAGCAGCGGAGGACACTGACATGGCTTGGCGCGAACTTTTTATTCAAAATCGAGCCCAGAAGCTGGGTTCTCTGGCCTTGGCCACCCTGATTTGGCTCACGGTCCGATCCAATTTGGGCATGGATCGATTGGCCTCCAACGAGGCGTTTCGCGTACGGGTGCTGGAGAACATCCCCGTGGGCGTTTTAGCTACAGGGCAGGGAGAGACCCAAGTCCAAATCTTGCCCTCGGTGGTCCATGTCGAGGTCGAGGGTGACCCCGATGTGGTTCAACGACTCACCCCGAGTGACGTCCAAGCCTACGTCAACCTCTTGAGCCCGGAAGCACCTCGGCAAGGCATGTTCCGAGTCAATGCCCGAGCTCCGGGCGTTCGGGTGGTTGTGGTGTTGCCCGAATCGGTGCGGGTCGAACGCCCCCGTTAGC
>JAPLUH010000222.1 GCA_026397675.1 Verrucomicrobiota bacterium | reverse complement strand
CTGAGCCAACACCGAAAGGATGTTCTTCTTGCGGACCAGACCGCCGTAGAACAGCGCCAATCCGGGCATGGTCATGAACAACACCAGCGCGGTGGAAGTCATTTGCCAAGCGTTGTGGCCTGGGCCTGGGCCAGCAATTTTGCTCGTGACGTTGGTGTTGGCAGCGGTGGCGCGGGCAGAGTTGTTGACGTACGCCTCTAAGTCGGCCAAGCGCTCCTCAACGCTGGGGTCGGCGGCGCGGGTATCGACTGCGGAAAACGCCAGAAGGGCGCAGGTGAGTGTTAGGAAAAATTTTCTAAAAAACGTTTTCATAGGTTTTTGGTCTAGTCAGGGATCGAGTAAGAGGTGGGTCCTAGTGGTTGAGGGATGCCTCAGGTTCAGACTGCGCTGTCACCTTTCTCTTCGGTGCGGATCCGGATGGCCTCGGTGACTTCGGAAACGAAGATCTTGCCATCGCCGATTTTGCCCGTCTTGGCGGCCTTGATGATGGCTGCGGTGGCCTCGTTCACCTTGGTGTCCGACACCACGAGCTCGATTTTAATCTTGGGCAGGAAATCAACCGTGTACTCGCTACCGCGGTAAATTTCGGTGTGGCCTTTCTGGCGACCGAAACCCTTGACCTCGGAGACGGTCATCCCCTCGATGCCGACGTCATGGAGGGCGTCTTTGACCTCCTCGAGTTTGAAGGGTTTTATCACTGCTTCGATTTTCTTCATGTGTGTTATTTCCTGTTACTGAAGGGGTGCCGGTGAGCACTTCTTCATGGTGTTGATGCGCTGCCGGAGAATTCGGCTCGAACCGCAGGAGGTTTAGATCCTCAGCGTCGACCATTTCGGCTTCAGGACCCGGGAAGCAGCAGGGATGCCACCCACGTTTCAATGCCGATTTATTGGGCTGAAACGGTGGAATTGCTGGGGAAAGCCCTCGTGCTTTTTACTCGTCGTTTTCGAGTTGAAAGCGAGAGGTGGTTCTTTTTGACCAGTCAGGTGAAAAAGGGCAGGAAGCTGTGCAGAAGCAGGATCGGAATCCGTCACACCCCGTGATGAGGCGATCGGTCTTTGCTCAAGGCTTGGGCGGCAACGACGGACCCAACAGCAAAACGGTGCCTACGATCACAACCCAGCCGACGGCATCGAGCCACAGCCCGTGGCGCATCATGGCCTTCAGAGGGATGCAGCCCGTTCCGTAGGCCATGGCATTGGGCGCAGTGGAGACCGGCAACAAGAAGCCCATGGAGCAGCCCAGGCAGGTGGCCAGGGCGGGCTTGAGGGGATCTATACCTGCTGCTTGCGCAACAGCGATGGCAATGGGCACCACCATGGTGGCCGACGCGGTGTTGGTGGTGGTTTCACTGACAAGGATTCCGACCCCAGTGAATAGTAGGGTCAGGCCCACCACCGAATGACTTTGAAACAGCGCTGCCAAGCCGGAACCAATCCAGTGGGCCAAGCCGGTGGAAAACATTAATTCGCCCAGACACATGCCTCCGGCGAAGAGCAGGATTGTTCCCCAATCAATGGCTGCGGCGTCCCGCCACTCCAGGGTGAAGGAATCCCGTTGGGAATTGGTGGGCAAGAAGAACATCGCTGAAGCCGCCAGAAGGCCGATGATGCTCTCCGGAGCGTGGGCGCCGATCCATAAATAGGCAGGACTCGACGATCCTCGGTGATCTAAGGCCGCGATGAGTCCGGGCAAGATCCACAAGGCCACCGCTCCCAGGAACACCCCCACGACGTTCAACTGCCCTCGGGTCCAACTGCCCAGTTTGGCACGCTCCGTCTCCAGCCAATGGTGGTTGGTGGACAGGGATACGGCCGGCATCGGGCAATGTCGGCTGAAACGCCAGACCAGAAACCCCGTCAGAACGAGGGCAATTGGAAGTCCCAAGCCCATCCACTGGAAGAAAGTGATCTTGTATCCCAGCAGCCGCTCGATGGCTCCGATCCCGATGAGGTTGGGCGGGGTACCAATGGGGGTGGCTAAGCCGCCGACTGAGGCCGCAAAGGCGGTGATGAGCATTAGGCCCGCAGCAAATGGCGTGGCCTGATAATGGGTCATTCCTTGGCGCGCGCCCAATTCGGCCAGGATGGATAGGCCGATGGGCAGCATCATGGCCGTTGTGGCCGCGTTGGAGACCCACATGGAAATCACTGCCGTAATGCCTGCGAAGGCAGCGTACAGGCGGGTGGGGCTGGCTCCGACCCAGGGCATCGCCAGCAGCGTGAAAGCAAAACGTCGGTTGAGACCGTGTTTAAGCATCGCTTCGCCCATCATGAAACTGCCCATGAACAAGAAGATGACTGGGTCAGAGAAGGGCTTGAAGACCTCTCGGGCTGAGCCCAGCCCCGCTAGCACGCAGAGTGATGGTGCCAAGAGCGCCGTCGCCGCCAGAGGAATGGCCTCGGTCATCCAAAGTGTCAGTGCCATGCCGACGATGGCGAAGAGGTGTCGAGCTGGAACGGACAATCCTGGGAATGGAATGAACCACAGCACGACCAAAACCATTGGGGCTAGGTACCAACCCAGGCGTTTGCGCAGGCGCTCAAAGCGTTCCTCAGCCGGCGACATGTTGGCACTCAGGTTGAGGTCTTGGGTGGGTAGCGACATGAGTCAAAGCGAGAGCCTGAGCGTTTTTACGGGATCCCTTGAGAAGGGGACCCAGCCGGCCACCTGTCAATGCGGTGATCCGAAGCAGTAGACGAAACCGTCGTCACAGCTGATGACGATGTGGCCATCGACCACGGCGGGGGAACTTTGAATCGGTTGGCCCAGTTCGTAATTCCAGCGCTCCTTGCCGTCGGCCAGAGAGACGATGTAAAGCCGTCCGTCGTCGGATCCGACGAGGACCCGGTCGCCGACCACCACAGGGGAACTTTCGACCTTGCCCCGGGTCTGGAAGGTCCAGACCGGCTTGCCGTCGGCGCGTTGGATGCAGTGGAGGCGTTTGTCGCGGCTGCCCACTAATACGCGGTCGGCGGTCACGGCGGGCGAGGACATGAAGGGGAAGGCTCGGTCGCGGTACTTCCAAAGAATCTTTCCTGCGTCGACATCGACGCAGAGCAGTTCGTTTTCGTAGTGGCCGACGTAAAGCAGGTTGCCCTCCATGGCCCCGGAGGCTGCGATGTACGCGCCTGCTTCGATCTCCCGCAATTTCTTGCCGCCGATCACATCGACCACATGGACGATGGCGTCGCAGCCGCCAAAGGCGGTCCGCCCGCGTGAAATCGCTGGCGAGCCATTGATGTAGTTGCCCGTCTCGTAGACCCAGTTGGATTTCCCGGTGGTGGCCTCGAGGCTGTAGAGTCGGAAGTCGTAGCCGCCGACGAGGATGTTGGTGGAGGTTCCGTTGGTGCCACTAATCCAGTTGGCACTGCTCTTGATCTTATCATCAAAGCCTCGGCTCCAGAGTTTGGCTCCGGTCTTGGCGTCGAGTGCGAAGAAGTTGGTGAGGGTATCGCCGATAAAGACACGCCCATCGAGGACCAGAGGCGACGCCTCCACCGGCCCCCCGGTTTGGAAGGACCAGCGTTTGCTGCCGTCTGAAAGCGAAAGGCAGACCACGTTGGAATCGGTCGATCCAATGAAGACAGCCCCGTCGACGATGGCGGCGGTGGCGCTGACCGCTCCACCGGTCTTGAAACGCCACTTCAGTATCGGTGCATCCGGGATGCGCGCCGGGCTGACCCCACTCTGCGCCGGATCGCCCCGGAACATCGGCCAAGAGCTCCCGGTGGCAGCACGAAGGTCATCGAGACCTCCGGCACCGATGCCAATGGCCAGGACCAAGAGGAGGATGCGGATCATAGGGACAAGGTTCGGCGATTGCTCCAGGAAGGCAATCCAGAGACGCAGGGTCCGACGAATTCGCCAATGGGATGCTGTAGGGAAATTTGAAAGCCTCATTTTCAGGCGGTTCGAAGCGTTTCGATCGGCCTCAAGCGCCTCAATACAACCCTTCCTCGTTGGACCAAAGGCCCTTAACCTTCGGGGGTCGCCATGGCGTCTGACCTCTTTCCCGATACGATCCTCATCCGGCCCGACATTCTGAGTCGGCTCGATTTTGCCGCGCTCTTCGGCAACACCGCTCCGGTCGAACTGGAGTTGGGTGCGGGGGATGGCTCCTTCCTGCTCCAGTATTCTGGGGCTCACCCGGAGGTGAATTTCTTGGGTATCGAACGACTGTTTGGTCGGCTGCGAAAGATCGACCGGAAGGGCCGGCGTCAGGGATTGAAGAACCTCCGTGGGTTGCGCATGGAGGCGACCTACCTCATGGACTGGATGATCGCTCCGGCCTCTCTGTCGGCCATTCATGTGTATTTTCCAGATCCCTGGCCCAAGAAGCGGCATCATCGTCGCCGCCTCATTAATCCCGCCTTCGCCGCACTGGCCGCTCAAAGCCTCAGGCCTGGAGGGCGATTCCATTGCCGCACCGATGATGCTTCCTACTTCGAGCAAATGCTGGAGGTCTTCAATGGAGCCACAGAACACTTCCTTCCCGGTCAAGAACCGGAGGGCTTGTTAGAGGTGAAGACGGACTTTGAGCGGGAGTTCAATGCCCAGGGAATTCCCACCCGACACGCGACGTGGGTGCGGCGCTGATTCAGACAGGCTCTCAGCTCCGGCCATGAGCACCGCGCCTCGCAGAGCTCTGCTCATTCGCAACCCGGCCTCGGCTTCTTCCCGGGAGCAGGCGCAGCGTTTGGAGCGCTTTGTGGCTCGTTTGGCTGAAGGAGGCGTCACCTGCGAAATTCGGGTCACCGAATACCCGGGGCACGCGCTGGAGTTGGCGCGGACCGAGGCGGCTGGATTTGAGTGGGTGATTGCCGCTGGCGGTGACGGAACGGTACATGAGGTGGCCAGTGGGCTGATTGCTGGAGGTTCCCGGGCCGCACTTGCAGTAGCCCCCTTCGGACGTGGCAATGATATCGCCCAATTGGCAGGAGTGGTGGGCACCGCCGCTGCGGGGGCTGTGGCCGGAGATTTGGACCATGCCGCCATCCGAGCCATTCTGGAGCCCAAGCCGGTGACCCTCGACACGATCCGAGTCACGTGGCGCGAGAATCCTTCAGCGGGAACGGAGTCCGGAGGCGCTGCAGCCGAATCGATTGAGCAGGTCCGCCATACTATTCTTTTCGGCGGGGTGGGTTTTGTCGGCGAACTGCTCCGCAAGACCACCCCAGCGACCGTGAAATGGTTCGGCCCCCGGTGGTGTTATTCGGCGGGTTTTTTTCGAGCGCTGTTCTCATTCCGCCCCCCGGTGCTTCGGGTTCGCTCGGAGCAGGGCGAGCAGGTGCTTTCCAATGCGGTGGCAGTGGTGGTTGGCAACGCTCCCTTCGCCGGCGGTGGGCTCATGCGTATCGGACCGGGAGCCTCAATGACCGATGGGGTCTTAGAGTTGACCTTGATCGAGGCGGTCGGGCGATGGGCATTGGCGCTTCAATTTTTGCGCCTGCTGCGCGGCACCCATGTTCGTCACCGGCAAGTCCGGTTCTTTCGAGGGCATTGGTTGGAGGTGTCCGCAGATCCGCCGCAACCGCTTGCGTTGGACGGCGAACTCCTGGGAACTAGCCCGGTGCGTTTCGAGGTAAACCCGCGCTCCTTAACCGTGCTGACGGGGCCGGCGTCGGTGGTGTAATAGGGGCTAAATTTGCCGCAGGGGCAGATTTGGCGGGATTCAACGCGGATTAGTGCGCCGGAAGCAACGGCTGCAGCAAATCGGATATTTCCGCAGCCCCGGTGTCATTGAGGTGATCGTCGTCGGTGTAGAAGAAACGGCGTCCCTCGGAATAACGGACCGATCCATCTTCCCGGTAAAAACGGGAGGCACTGTCCACGATTCGGAGGTTCGGAAAGCGCTCCTGCAGGCGCTGTAAAATCCGCACGCTCTCCCTGCGGTAGGGGTCGCGGGCATCGGGCAGGATGCGGGGCATCGACTCGTCTGTCCCCCGCCGCCAATGGACCCACCCCCGGATGTTTTCATTTTCGCCGACCCGCAGAACGGGGACTTGGGTCACCAAGATGACGGTCTGTGCCAAGGGACAAACCTCCTCCAAGAATGCGCGGAGATCCCGCTCCAGATCCTTGCCAGACCAGGCATCCCACCGATCGATGACCCAGAGTGTTTCTGGCCGCCATTCGCGGAGCCATCGGCGTCGGGCCTCATCGAAGGCGGCCCCGTCGTCGCGTCCCGGGAAGAGCGGGCTACCCTCATTCACAAACAGGGCTGGAATGCCGTTGCCGGCGCTGAGGAAAGCCACCGGAACCCGGCGCTCACGGCACAGGTCATCGATCACCTTCGAATACATCAGCGCATGAGAACTGCCGAAAACAACAACCCGGGGTGTGATCGAATTTCCCGAGGTCCTCAGTCCGCCGGTACGCCACGGTTCAGGAGGTTGGTCGGCGGGAGGAACGGGGATGCGGCAACCCCAGTAGCGGGAGGATTCGCTCCAGTGGGGATCTTGGGGCGTCGAGCAGTCGTAGAGGCGGCCCGAGAAGGTCATGGGCTCGAAGCGATGGTCGGGATCGACCTCGGAATGCCGACGCCACGACAGCACGCAGAGAACGGTCGTGAGGGCCATTCCACCGGCCAGCCAGGCCAGGCGCCTCGGGCGGCTTCGGCTGGAATCCCGCAGGGGCTTTTCCACCCAGCGATACGCCGCGTAGGCCATTCCCAGGCTCAAAATCCCTCCGACCACTGCGCCGGCGGTTTCCGGCAGGTTGCGGTAGTTGGCCTGAAGTCGTCCCAGCACGATCAGCGGCCAGTGCCAGAGGTAGAGTGAGTAGGACATCAGGCCTAGTTTAACGAGCGCTGGCCACGAGAGCGCCTGGGTCAGGGGATGGGTGGGTTGTAAGAGGCTGACCAGCACGCACGCCGTGCCCACGGTGGGAATTAAGGCCATGGCCCCGAGTGACGAATCGGCATGGGGCACCGCCACCAGGCTGCCCAGGACGAGGGCCAGACCGATCCAACCGGTGGCGCGTGGCAGTCGACGGGCGACGGGTGACGACCGTGCCCATTGTGCCGCGGCCGCACCTAGCAGGAGTTCCCAGGCGCGGGTGGGCAACAAGTAGAAGGTTCCCGACGGATGGTGCTGCGAGCCGTGGATCCAGAGGGTCAGGCTGAGGACAGCGGGCACCGCGAGACTGCCGAGGTTCAGCCAGCGTTTGCGGTGCAGCAGGAAGAGCAGGGCAGGAAAAAAGAGGTAGAATTGCTCCTCGATGCCCAGGCTCCAGAAGTGGGTGAGTGGAGCGCTTTCAGCGGCATCGCCCCAGTAGCTCCCGAGGTGTTTCCACACGAAGAGATTGGAGAGGTTGGCCAGCGTGAAGAGGCCATGCAGCCCCGGTTGGATGGCCGAATTGGGAGGCAGGCAGAGGTTCCAGAGCACCAGCGTGACGCCAAGGGTCACGGTGGCGTTGGGCAGGAGTCGCAAGGCCCGACGGAGGTAGAATTCACGGAAGGAAAATCGGCCCGACTCGAGGTCGGCTGAGACGATTCCGTGGATGAGGAAGCCCGAGAGGACGAAGAAGGCGTCCACCCCCAGGAACCCGCCGGGCAGCAACGGCGGATGCAGGTGAAAGAGCCACACCCCCAGGACGGCGATGCCCCGGAGGCCGTCGATGGCCGGATTGTAACCGGGTTTGCGCGGGGTGTCGGACATGGGGCGGAGGTCGCGGGAGCGATTGAGAGCGGTGAACGCGTTAGCGTCCCTTGCGGTCCCGGCGCTGCAGTTCGCGCAGTGGTCGCCAACCGATCCGGACAATCTTCTCTCGCTCCACGAGGGCCTTGAGATCGGGATCACGGGTGAAGGCCTCAAATTCCTCGGTGCGGGTTTTCCAACTGCCGGTGATGGCCTTCAATTCATCGGTGGCCATGCCGGCGTGGATGAAGAGTTCGGTGACGCCGGGCTTGAGGCTCGCCAGCTTGCGCATCCAGTAGCCTTTGACGTCTTTGGGCTCGTCTTGGAGGTCCTCGTACACGAAGTCATCGGGGAAGACGATGCCCTGGGCGGCAAAGGTTGCGCGCTGTGTGGAACCACCCATTTTGGCGAGCGTTTCCTGCGAGGCCATGCGGACGGGCAGGTCAAATTCCACAGCCAGCTTGAGGTACTGCTCGGCGTAGGCGGCATTGAGTTGCAGCGTCCCCATGTGGGAGTCGAGGTGGGTGACGTCGACTCCACCAGCCAGGGCTTGGCGGACTTGGGCCCGGGCCTCGAGGTAGGCCTCCTGAGGCGTGCCCTTGGCATAGACTTGTTGCACGGCCTGCCACAGGTAGCCGTCGGGGTCGATGAGGCCCGGCACCTCGGAGTGCGGGGCGACCGGGCCCCAGCGATAGATGCGCCATTCCGAGGTCTGGGTCAGGTGCAGACCGAAGTCCTTTTCCGGGTGTGTTTTGGCGTAGCTCACCATCTCGGGGAACCACGGGCAGGGGACCATTAGCGTGGCGCTGGTCATCAGGCCTTTTTCGAGGCACTCGATGGTGGCCAGGTTGGCCGTGTGGCACATTCCACAGTCGTCGCCGTTGATAATGAGGAGCTTGGCGTCGGCCGGGTAGCCCAGGCGGACGGCCAGCGGGGTTTCGGCCCCGGTCAGCCCGCAGGCCAAGCTGAGCATCGCGGCAAATGATGGGATCCAGCGCATGACCGCAAGGTCGTACCCGGGTGGGCTTGCTTAGGACAGTGCTTTCGCCGTTGGGGTTGGATCTTGGATCCTTGCGTTCCCGCTAGTGCCGACCGGCAACCGGCCCCGATTCCTGCTGGGGCCGCGGAGCCGCAACTCTTCCCGCCGAGTTTCAGAGTTTCAGCCTCAGCCCTTCAACCGGGCCGCGTCGGGGTGGGATTTATAGAAGTCGTCGAGGGGGAAGCATCCGCTAACCAGACCGTTGCGGGGACCGGTGGTGCATTCGCTGAAGGTGCGGCAAACTTGGCGGCGTTGCAGAGGGCGTCCGGCTTGGATGTCCGCGGGCAAGTCCGGATAACTCAGGACCATTCGGCCTAATCCGACGACATCCACATGACCGGCGGCGATTTGCGCTGAGGCGACGGCCGGGAGCCATTCCTGAAGGTACGTGTAGGCCGAACCCACCAGGACCAGATTTGGGAACGCGGCCTTGGCTTGGGCGACGGCTTCAATTTGGCGCGCCACGCCCACCAGCGGATCTTCCGGAGGTAAATAGCCATCGCTCGGCGGAGTCATGGCCGGGCGCTGGAGGTGCGGGTTGTAATAGGGGCTGGCGGCAGTGAGGCAAACCAGGCGGATGCCCAGCGATTCCAGCAACGCCAAGAAGGCGAAAGGTTCCGAGAGATCCATCTCGAGGGCATTGTCCGGATTGGCCCCGAAGGCGTAAGGATAGGGGCCGGACAACGGTGTTGGAGTTCCGATGCCCTCGGGTCGTTTCTGGAAGGGGAAGATATCGAAGAGGCTCAGGCGGACCCCTATGGCCAGGCCGGGGGCGTCGCGGCGGATGCCGGTCACGATGTCGGTGAGGAAGCGGGTCCGGTTCGCGAAGGAGCCCCCGTAGCGGCCGGGCCGGGTGACCGAAGAGAGGAACTCGTGGCCCAGATAACCGTGGCAGTGCTTGATGTCCACGAAGTCGAAGCCCGCTCGCTGGGCCCGGACAGCCGCGGTGACCATGTCGGCGACGAGGTCGTCTACCTCGGTGTCGCTCAAGACGGCTCGGTCGTCGGTGATGCCGAATCGGGCATCGAGCAGGGGGTGGCGGTAGGCGATCCGCGGCTCGAGGCGGACCTTGTCGTTGGGTCGGGCGAAGCGGCCTGAGTGCGTGAGTTGAAGGCCCACC
>JAPLUH010000359.1 GCA_026397675.1 Verrucomicrobiota bacterium | reverse complement strand
CCCCGCCCCCATGTCGCCCAAAGAGTGCCGGACAAAACCACCACCAGGTCTCCCGCGATCAATGAGGGGATGATCCAAGCCGGGATACAGGCCATCGGCGGAGTCGTCACTGGGGGCGTCACTGAAGATGCAGCGGGCGAGTTCAACGGGCCAACCGGGGCGACTGAAACCGGTTTAATGACCTCTGTTGAAATTGTCTGCCGAAGAGCTCTCTCTTGTTCCAAAACGGGCTCATCAGCGGAGTAAGCCGCCAAATCCTCTATCGGATTTGGCGTTGAAACGGGTGTTGGTAATCCAAACGGAGTTGCCGCAGAAACCGCCTCCGGACCAGGCACTGGTTGTGCGACCGGAGCCTCTTTCAACGGAGTCAGGCCCGGTGCGTTCACGGCCCCCCGGTCGGTTTCTTCCTGTAGCAAACTGGCCAATCCGCGCCCCAGCGCTGGTTTCGACATACGAGATCCAAATCGTTCGACCTGCCGGGTTTGGCTTCAACCAGTTTCCGCACGTTTTTTACAGAGCCTCGTCCAAGGGGGCACCGCAGTGGCCTCGATTCGAAATAAAGGGCTTCCGGGCTAGGTCGGGCGGATTCCCCACTGGAAGGGATCCTCGTCGCTCAAGATCAATGTCGCCTCGGCAATGACATGAGCGCTTCCGGTGACCACCGGCAGGACGCGACCTCGGGCACTATCCTCCCAGAGATATTCTCCGCTGAAGGAGCTGCCCAGAATACCTTCCTGAATCCAAGACTGACCCTCCTCCAGTTTTCCATCCGCAGCCAAACACGCCAGCTTGGCACTGGTCCCCGTTCCGCAGGGCGATCGATCGTAGGCCTTGCCGGGGCACAACACAAAGTTGCGCGAGTGGCCGCCGGATGCGGGAGGACCAAAGAGTTCTACGTGGTCGACCTCGGGAAACCCTTGAGCATTGACCGCCTGGCGAATCCGCCAACTCACATCGGTCAGGGTCTCGACGTTTTGAAGGGACAGTTCCCACACCGGGGAGCGGACGAGAAAGAACCAATTGCCACCCCAAGCGACGTCTCCCAGAACGACTCCGATCCCCGGCACTTCCACCGAGACCGAAGCCTGCTGACGGTACGAGGCCACGTTGGCCACGGAGACCCGGCCGTCGGGATGCAAGGTGGCGGACACCGGCCCGACCGGTGTGTCGATCCGATGGGTTCCAGGTCGCACTCGACCCAGGTGCGCCAGGGTGACCATTAAGCCGATGGTGCCATGCCCACACATGCCCAAGGATCCGACGTTGTTGAAGAAGATCACACCGAAGTCGCAGTCGGGGGCGTGAGGTGAAACCAAAAGAGCGCCCACCAAGACGTCGGAACCCCGTGGTTCGTTGACCACCGCCGAACGGAACCGGTCGAACTGGCTACCCAGCCGCAGCACGCGCTCCGAGAGCGGGCCCGTTCCCAAGTCTGGCCCGCCGGAGATCACCACGCGGGTCGGTTCGCCGCCGGTATGGGAATCCACGACCTGAATGCGATGAAGGTTTGCCATTGGATTTCTGATTTAAGCGACGTTCGGGTCCTCGTGTCTTGGACGGGCCGCCCTGCCGCTCGGCAAGCTCGGCACAGTCGACCCACCCACACCCTGCAGCAGCAAGACCGGGCCGGAACGAGCGATGACACTGCACCGGCAACCACCCCTCGCGGAGCACAAAACCCCTCGTTTTCTGGCTACCGAGGAGGGCATTCCCAATCTCGTTACCGCCTTCCGTTGCAGGGAACCGACGTCAGCGGGAGCGCTTCAGTTGACGGAACAATAGGTGGAGGGCTTGTTGACCAGTGGTGAACTTGAAGGTCTCGCGGTCGAAGCGATTGAGTCGCTGAACCGCTTCCGTGCCGTCCGGCCCAGCCAGCGCCATCCATACCGTACCCACGGGTTTATCGAGAGTACCGCCCGAAGGTCCGGCGATGCCGGTCACTGACAAGGCCCAGTCGGAACCGGACACCCGGCGGGCTCCCTCGGCCATTTCTCGCGCTACAGTTTCACTCACCGCTCCAAACTCCCGCAGCGACTCCTCCCGAACTCCCAAGGTCCGAGCCTTGGTAGCATTGGCATAGGTGACATAGCCGGCCAAGAACACCGCCGATGCCCCAGGGATATTGGTGATGCGGTGAGCGATGTGACCACCGGTGCAACTTTCGGCCAGTGCCAAGGTCTGCCCCCGCTGGGTCAATTCGCCGACCACAACCCCCTCGAGCACCTCGTCCTGTTCGCCAAAGACCGCGTCTCCGGCCAACCCTCGGGTGATGGCTTCAGCCTCGGCCACCACTGCCACCGCATTAGTTCCTCGCGCCACAAACCGCACATCCACCTCGCCCACCCGAGCACAAAAGCCTAAGTCCATTCCGCCGCTGGTGAGATGCTGGAGCGGGGCCGAAATCAGTTCCTCCATGTTGGATTCACCGATGCCTGCGGTCTTGAGCGTGCGACAAACGAACTCCGTTTCATGCGGAAATTCACGAGTCATCCATGGCAGAACCTCTTGATCAAACATCGGGCGCAACTCGCGCGGCGGCCCCGGCAACATGACCAACCACGAACGCGTTCCCTCGGGTCGGAACGGATTGGGTGAGGCTTCGATCAGCAGCCCTGGGGCCGTGCCCTGGCCATTGGGCACCACGATCGCTCCTTGCGGAACCAGGGCTTCGACCCGGGTGCGCGGGGGAACCGGACGTCCGCGTGATTGGAAAAACGCTTGGATGGCGTCGCTGACAGCGGAGTCAAACACTAGCGTCCGCCCCAACAACTCGGCAATGCGTTCGCGGGTAATGTCATCGCACGTCGGACCGAGGCCACCGGTGGTGATCACCAAGTCGGCCCGGCTCAATCCTTCACGCACCGCTTGCTGAATGTCTTCGCCGCGGTCGGAGACCAGCACCTGGCGAGCCACCGTGTAACCGGCTTGGGTCAACCGCGCGCACAACCACTGCTGATGGGTGTTTAGAATACGGCCCAGCAGCAGCTCGGATCCGGTGTTGATGATCTCAATGGTCACTGAAAGAAAGGTGGTTCCAAAAGCGATAAAGGCCAATTCAAGAGGCTCGAGAAACCTCGAATTTCTATCCCAGACTCAACTCATGACCGCGATCCGAGACCAGATAGGCTTCAGGTCTTCATCAGCCAAGGCCATCATGCGAAACTCAATAGGATCTCCTGCCTCCAGCGCCTGGCGGAAGCGCTTCCAAGCATCCTCTTCACGCCCCATCTGGGCGAGGTAGCAGGCCAAATTGTAATACAAGATGGGCTCAGTGGGGAACCGCTCGACTGCGGGCTCGAGCAACCCAAAGGCCTGATCGATAGAGCCACCCGTGTGACGACGCGCCGCATAGGACCGGTGAATCCAACTCTCCACGGCCTCCGGATAGTGGGTCCATTGGGCGTTGGCCACCCTCCAAGCCTCATCCCAACGCCGCAGGCTCGAGCAGGCCGACCAATGCAAAGTTAGGACATCCAACCGCTGACGGAAGACATCCGGAAGGCCATCCAACTCCGCCAATGCCTCGAGTGGATTACCCAACATCAACCAGCCTTCGGCCGCTTCTTGGCGATGCCGGTGCGGCAAGGGAATTGCATTCCTGGCAGAAGGTTTCATTGAGAGGCCGAGGCCGTTGGGTCAATCAACAAAGGCAAACTCATTGGCCGCCAAGAGCACTTGGGCGTACTGCTCCCAGAGGCTCAGCGGCTTCGGTAGTTCCTTAGATGCTTTCTTGTCGCCCGATTTGGCCTCGCCGGCGACCGGTTCCACTTGGGGCGGTGCGGGCGTTTGCTTCAGAAACTCTCGGGCCGCGGCCAACTCCCGGCGAGACGGAGCACGCTGGTAGGTGAGTGCGTAGAGGCGCTTCACCCGTGCATCGCCCTCGAGGGATTTCACATCCGGCCGTTCAAGGATAGCCCGCGCCTGTTCGGCCACCAGATTGCTGTTGAGCCAGAAAAGTGCCTGCTGGGGAACGCTGGTCTGGAAGCGACCCGCAGACGAGGTGTCCGGACTGGCGAAATCGAAGGACCGCAAAATCCCCGGAAGATTTTGTCGATCGATATAACCGTAAAGGGTGCGACGCAACACGGGCTTGTCGGTGTCGTAAATACTCACCGCGAGCCCGCCCACCTTGGGATCCAAGCTTCCGGCCACCGCCAGCAACCCGTCGCGCATGGATTCGAAGTCGGTCCGCTGACGGTTCATCCGCCAGAAGAGGGTGTTGCTCGGATCGACTTTTTG
>JAPLUH010000499.1 GCA_026397675.1 Verrucomicrobiota bacterium | reverse complement strand
GGACTTGAGTTGCTTCGGCAAGATTATTGGCGGTGGTCTTCCGGTCGGAGCCTTCGGTGGGCGGGCCGAGATCATGGATCAACTGGCGCCCCTGGGTCCGGTCTATCAAGCCGGCACCCTGAGCGGAAACCCATTGGCCATGGCGGCCGGATTAGCCGCGTTGGATGCCTTGCAGTCGTCCGATGCCTGGACTCGATTGGAGGCTGTGGGGAGTGAGTTGGAGCAGTGAATGGTTGCCGTAGCGAAGGCCACCCAGATCCCCATGCAGTTTCAGCGGATCGGATCCATGTTCTGCGGCTACTTCACCGAAGACCCGGTTTGGAACTTGGCCGACGCGATGCGCAGCGATCGCACGCGCTTTGCCCGATTCTTTCATGGTATGCTCGATCGCGGAGTTTACCTGGCACCCTCTCAATTCGAAGCCGGTTTTATTTCTACGGCGCATACCTCGGCGGAGATCGAAGCGACGATCCGAGCGGCCGAAGCGGTGCTAAAGACCCTGTGAGGAAGAGGACTGCGTCGACGGTGGCGACGGTGCCTACCGATGGCTGCCATGATTCTGGGGGTTGTCTCTGGCTGGCGGCTCGTTAGCCTCGGGCCCATGTCCCCGCTGCGCGTTCTCACGTTGGTTGCTGTTGCCTTGTCCTGGAGCTCCAACATGACCGCCGACGCCCCCCGAGCGCTGGCCGTCGGTCAACACCCCGAGGATCAGCGACTTCAGCCACCGAAGGATCTGGACGGATATTTTCCCTTTCAGCCCCCCGCGACTCCGGAGATTTGGGAGCGACGTGCAACACAGGTGCGCCAGCGGATTTTGGTATCGCAAGGATTGTGGCCCATGCCGACCAAGTCCGACCTCAAGGCTCAGATCTATGGGCGAATCGATCGCGGTGATTACACCGTGGAGAAGGTGCAGTTCGAGAGCGCGCCGGGGTTTTTTGTGACCGGCAACTTGTACCGGCCGAAGAAGATTCAGGGGGGCAAGGCTCCCGCCGTGTTGTTTGCGCATGGCCACTGGGCTGATGCGCGACTCTCCCAGGCCACCGACGCGGAATTGCGCAATGAAATCGCCACGGGTCAGGAGCGCTTTCTTGAGGGAGGCAAGAGCCGCTTTCAGTCCATGTGTGTCCAACTGGCTCGGATGGGCTGTGTGGTGTGGCAGTGGGACATGTTGGGCGACTCCGATTCCAAACAGCTTTCCCACCAACTCGTCCACAGCTTTGCTAAACAACGGCCCGAGATGAACACCACCGAGAACTGGGGGCTTTATAGTCCGCAGGCCGAGGCGCATCTCCAGAGCATCATGGGTCTCCAGACCTGGAACGCGGTGCGGTCTCTCGACTTCCTGCTGGAGTTGCCGGAGGTGGATCCTCAGCGCGTGGCCATCACCGGAGCCAGTGGTGGCGGAACTCAGACCATGTTGCTGGCGGGCATCGATCCTCGCATCGCGCTTTCCTTTCCGGCGGTCATGGTGAGCACGGCCATGCAAGGGGGCTGCACTTGCGAGAATGCGAGCTTGCTGCGGGTGGGTACAGGCAATGTCGAGTTTGCCGGTTTGTTTGCGCCCAAGCCGCAAGGCATGACCACCGCCGATGACTGGACCAAGGAGATGTCCACCAAAGGCTTCCCGGAGCTCAAACGCCTTTACGGCCTCCTCGGTGGCGCGGACCGGGTGATGCTGCAGCGCGGTGAGCACTTTCCTCACAACTACAATGCGGTGTCCCGAACGGCCTTCTACAACTGGCTGAATAAGCATTTCCATCTGGGTCAGGCAGAGCCGGTCTTGGAGCGCGACTACACGGTTTCATCCCGATCGGAACTGAGTGTTTGGGATGCCGGACATCCGGCACCGATGGCGGCGGATCCGCAGTTTGAGCGAGGCCTTCTGAAACTGTGGACTGCAGATTCGAATCGTCAGCTCGAGAGCATGGCTTCGGCCTCACCCGATCAATACCGGCAGGTCTTGAAGGTGGGTTGGGATGTGGTCTTGGATGCCCGCGATCCGGATCCGGCGAGCTCCCTCACTTGGGTTCTCAAGGACAAGCAAGACCGCGGAGCCTGGATCCAGATGGCGGGCCTGATTCGGAACACGTCCCGTCGAGAAGAGATCCCGGTGGTTTTCTGTCATCCGAAGCAGTGGAACGGCAAGACGGTCGTCTGGCTCACGGCCGAAGGGAAATCAGGGTTGTATACCACTGCGGGTTCGCTGGTGCCTGCGGTCCAGCAATTGGTCGACGGCGGAGCAACGGTGCTCGGGTTGGATTTGCTGCATCAAGGTGAGTCTTCCCTCGATGGCCGACCGCTCACGCGCACACCGCGCGTCAAAAACCCACGGGAGGCCGCGGCGTACACCTTTGGCTACAATCCGGCGGTGTTCACGCACCGAGTCCACGACGTGCTCACGGCGGTCCAGTATATCCGCGGGCATGAGAAGCCCTCGAGCCAGGTCTCGTTAATTGCCTTGGATGCGACGGCTCCGATTGCCGCCGCTGCTCGGGCGCAGTCGGGCCCAGCGCTGAATCGGGTGGCTGTGCATCTTGGCGAGTTTCGATTCGGCCGGGTATTGGATATCCACTCGCCGGACTTCCTGCCGGGTGGTGCTAAGTACGGCGACGTAGACGGGTTGATCACTTTGGGTCAGTCCGAATTAAATTCCATGAAGACCAGCGATCCCATCGCCGCTGCGACTTGGGTGATGCGTTGATTGGAGTGCTCAGCCCCTCTCCGAACTCACACCTTATTGAGGATCTCGAAGTAAACCACGGGATGTTCCCACCGGGTCTGCGGCAAAAAACCGCAGACCCTCCAGCGCTCAAACAGGCAGTGAAGGTTGACGCACCTCCAACCCGCATGCTTTCTTGATCACACGGTGAGGAAACGGTGGAGCCAATGGTTGGTGATTGGACTCGTGGGGATATCCCTCGGGTTTCAATGGACCTTGCTCCAGTCCGTTGCTTGGACGGTCATGCTCCTCGATCGCAGCACTCAGATGGACTGGGTGCAGGCCATCGAAACCACCTTTGACGGACACCATCCGTGCGCTTTGTGCAAAGTGGTCCGTCAGGGCCGCGACAACCAACAGCAGCAGACCACCCTCGTCTTCTCCTTTGCGAAGACCGACATGGTCCCGTCAGAACGGGCCTTTGAGTTGCCCTTGCCTGAAATCGCCTCCGTCGAGCACTCGCCCGCCCGGGATCAACATGCGGTCAGTCGCTCCGGTTCACCTCCGTGGCAGCCTCCTCGGCACGCCTAATTTTCGGTGAATCTTGAGGGGTTTGGGCTGCGTCCCGGATCCTCCTTCAAACGCACACAGGTCTCCATTGGCTTAAGTAAGCCGCTCTGTGGGGCCGTTTGACAGGACTCAGTCCTCGTGAATCGCCGGAAACCCCTGTCCCGATGTGTTGGGTCGCGCTTGTTTTCGGCTGGGCGTGCTCCGTTTCCGGGAAACTCGTCCGGAGTCCTCTGTCTCAATCGTTCGTTATTTGCCCGTTATGAATCCGTCGTTTTCTGCTCTTTCCGTTTCGTCCTGCGTCACCGCTATTTTAGGCGCTTCCATTCTTCAGGCCGCTGAATCCAAAACCTTGCCCAAAGTCATGGTCGAGGGCGTGTCAGAGCCCACCCTCACCGTGCCCTCAATGACTGCGGCGGCTGCAGAACTGGCCCGGGTCCCGGGCGGCACGAGCCTGGTGGATGGCGACACAGTGCGCCAAGGGCGAGCCTCCACGCTGCGCGATGCGCTCGACTTCACAACCGGGGTCTACGTTCAGTCCCGCTTCGGGTCTGAGGAGGCCCGTATTTCGATCCGCGGATCGGGTCTCCAACGCACCTTCCACGGACGCGGCCTCAAGATTCTTCAAGATGGCACACCACTCAACTTGGCCGATGGCGGTGTAGACATGCAGTCCATTGAACCCTTGTCGACCCGCTACATTGAGGTGTGGCGCGGTGCCAATGCCTTGCGTTACGGAGGCACGACGCTGGGTGGAGCTGTTAATTTTGTGAGTCCGACGGGGCGGGATGCCAGTCCGTTCCAATCCCGTCTCGAATTAGGATCCTTCGCCTACGTGCGCGGGCAGGTCAGCAGTGGGTTTTCTTCGGGGCCCGCCGACTACTACGCGAGTCTCACGCACTTCACACAAGACGGCTACCGCCAACACGCCGCGCAGGACACCGATCGAGTGATGGCTAATGTGGGGTACCGGATTTCTGATCAGGCGGAGAATCGCCTGTGGTTCACCGCGGTGCGTTCTGATTCCCAGTTGCCCGGATCGTTATCGCTCAGCAACGCCCTAAATAATCCCCGGTTGGGCAGTTTCGCTGGTGACCAGAAGCGAGACTACTCGCTGTACCGATTGAGTGATCGCTTGGCTTGGACCTCGGATCAAACTCAGGCACAGATCTCTGGATTTTGGAGCTACAAGGATTTAGACCATCCCATTTATCAGGTTCTCGACCAGAACTCGAACGATCTGGGCTTGGATGCTCGCATGGTTCATTCGAGCGAGATCGCCGGATACGACAACCGCCTGACCGCCGGTTTCGCGCCCGTCTATGGCTGGGTGGAGGACAATCGCTTCGTAAACGGATCGTTTGCCGGGAAGCCAAGACGCGGGGCCAAGACCGGCGAAAGCACTCAGACCTCAGTTAATCTGGACACCTACTTCGAAGACTCGCTCAAACTCAACGACCGATGGAGCGTGGTGGCGGGCACTTCGGTCACTTACTCCCGACGGGAGTTCGCCGACCGGTTCCTTGCCGACGGTGATCAAACCGACACTCAAGACTACCTCGGATTCAATCCCAAGCTGGGTGCGATCTGGGAGGCCGCCAGCGGCGTTCAGATTTTTGGCAATGTGAGCCGCAACTTTGAACCCCCCACTTTCGGTGAGTTGAGCCGGCCAGCGACCCCGGGTGCCACCAATGGGCTCGTGCAATTAAACGCCCAAACGGGCACCACGTTGGAAGTGGGGACGCGGGGGAAATTGGGCCGTTTCGACTGGGACGCGTCGTTGTATCAGGCGTGGTTGGAGGATGAACTTCTGAGTCTCCAGGTGGGTAATTTTAATCCTCCCATTACCCAGACCTTGAATGCCGGACGGACCATCCACCGGGGCGTGGAGTTGGGTGGGGGTTGGCGAGTGATCGATGGTCTTCTGGCGACGGGAGCCGAGGTTCCGAACGACGGTATTCGCCTTCAGGGCAATTACTTGTTCAACGATTTCCGCTTCGACGGGGATACAACCTATGGCGACAACCGTTTGCCGGGTGTTCCTCGGCACTACCTTCGGGGTGAGTTGAAGTACCAGCACCCGAGCGGATTTTACTTCGGACCGAATGTTGAGTGGGCTCCTGAGTCCTACGCCATCGACTTGGCCAACACGGATGCGGCCAATGCGCCGGGATATGCGATTCTTGGACTCCGTGTCGGATACCAGACGCGGCGTGGAGTCTCGCTGTTTTTCGATGCTCGGAACCTCACCGACAAGGCCTACATCGCCACCACCGGGGTCCTGAATCGAGCGACTCCGGCCAGTGCCGCCTACAACCCAGGAGACGGGCGATCCTTCTTTGGCGGGGTCGAGATCCGCTTCTGACCAAACGCTGTATTCTCGAGATTCCATGAACCCAAAAACTCTTCGTCAACTGCATCGATGGCTCGGATTGGTCTTCAGTCTGAGTGCGCTACTGGCCTCCTCCAGCGGCGTTATTCATCAGGTCATGACATGGACGCAGGATCCGCCGCCCAAGGCGATTCCTAGTGGCCCTGAAATACCGGTGAACACGGTGCACATTTCGCTGGCACACGCCGTCCAAGCGGTGCCCGCGGCGGCGAGTGGGGTTCGGGCCGTGAACTTGAGGATGATCGCTGGAGAACCCACCTACGTGGTTTGGGCGCGGGAGGCCAAGGCCCCCGCTTATGTCAGCGGCGCCACGGGCAAGTTAGTTCCGGAGCGCGATGAGGTCTTCGCCGCTGAGATTGCCACACGATTTTTTGGCGGTGCGGCGGTCCGGAAAACGGCTTTCCTGACGGCCTTCGACTCCGAATACATACCAATTTTCCGCATGCTCCCGGTGTACCGGATGGAAACGGGCGATCCGGCGGGACGGCGAGTTTACGTGAGCACGATGACCGAAAGCGTGACCCGCTTTACCGACGACGGTCGGCAATGGGAGGCGAACATTTTCAGCAACTTGCACAAGCTGTCCTTTATTCCCAACAAGGTGCTGCGCGATGGAATTCTCGTTATCGGAACGGCCGGTATCTTCGGGTTGAGCCTGTCCGGGGTGGTCCTCTTCGTACTTACCCGGCCGCGCGTCTAATTTGTCCCTGAGTGATCGATTTTCTAGAGCTTCCATGGCCGTAAACACCCCTGAGTCGACAGCAAGATCCGATTCGTCCGGGTCGCGCCTGCCAACTCTGGTAATAGCAGGAGACCCGGGCCAGGCCGAGCGGGTCCGGGTTGCGTTGGAATCTCAAGGCCTGCGGGTTCGGCAATGGGATCAACAGTGGTGCAATCCGGTAGTTACTGGTTCAAAAATTCCCAGGGTAGAAGGCACGGTCGCTGCGCCCGAGGTTTGGATGGTGGGTGCCGACGATGCCTCCCAAGCCTTGGCTGAGTTGAGGCACCTTGGGCAAGTGAAGCGGCCTCCAGAAGATTCAATGCAGTCGTTGCACCGACTCGAGTGGGTTCACATTCAGCGCGCCCTGAGTGACTGCGATGGAAATATCTCCGCGGCGGCCCGTCGGTTGGGCATCCATCGCCGTTCCCTGCAACGCAAACTCTCGAAGGTGCCACCGGTCCGCTAGCCAGCGGGCTATAAAAAGACCGAGGTCACCCCACGGCGGTCCTGTGTCCGGATCATTAGGGGCGATTTTCTAGGGCTTTTAGGGCGTCGCGGATGCGCGCCTCTTGAGGGCCCGTCGGCACGGTTTCGAGAACTGCTCGGAGGTCGGCCGCGGCGCCCTCACGATCTCCGATTTGGGATTTGAGCCGGGCGCGATCGACCCGCTCTGCGGCCGCACTGCGTGCATCCGGGGCTAGTGCGACCAGTAGGTCGGAATAGGGGAGGGCCGCTTCGATGCCCGAGCGCTCCATCGTGAAGCTTCGCAAATTGTTGATCATGCGGATGAGGATGGATCGAGGGCTGGCTGCTTCGAGAAATTCGCTGCGGATGGGCACACCGGCACTTTCTGTACCCAGTTCGTCGGCCTCGGAAAAGGTGATGGGGATGCCGCCATTGAAGGGGTCATAGAGTCGGGCGGGTTCTCCCGGCGGTGCATGGCGCACCAGAAAGTGACCGGGCAGGGGCAGGCCCTCCAAATGCTCGATACCGGCTGCGTTGCCCACCTCTAAGAACACAATGCTCAGGGTGATGGGAATGCCTTCGCGGTCTTCGAGCACGCTTTGCAGGTGGCTGTTGGCCGGATTGCGGTAGTCGCCCCGACTCCCATGGAAGCCTTGCTCTTCGAACAAGAATCGGCGGAGGGCTGCGATTCGGTCTGGTCCGGTTTTGGCCTGGCTGACCATCAACCGAGCTTCCGTGCCCAGTTCTGCCAATTGACGTTCGGTGTCGGTGATATTGAGTCCGGGGTGATCGTGCCAGGCGAGTAAGAGTGTGGCGTGGGTCAGGCGAATCTCGGACGGCGAGCTCGACAGCTCCGACACCAAGGCTTCACGAGCGATTTCGCGGTGCAGCTCCTTCGCCAGTTTGCGCAAACGGGTCGCCTCGCTCTCCAGGCGCTGAGCACGTTCTTGGAGGAATCGATCGGCGGGCCCCGGGTGGGCTTTGAGTGCTTCCCGCGGTTCGCGTCCTGCCGTGAAGCTGGCCACCACATCGGGCGGCAACTCTGCCTCTGCCTCGGCATTGCCCACACGAAAGTCGCGGAACTCTGCGGCCGTGTTGCGGAATTTGGCCAACCCAACCCGAGAGCCATTGAGCGCACTGTCCTTGCTGCGGAAAACCACCTCACCATTGACGGAGCATTCCCAGACTCCGTCGGTTCGCCGCACTCGGAGGCTGTTCCAGTCGCCATTGCGATACGCGGCCGAAGGCACCGTGCCCAGGATCCTCCACGAGAAGACATCGGGTCCCTCGAAGGCGGTCAGACGGAGTTCTCCGCCGGTCGGGTAGAAGCCGTAGTGCCGACCGTTCTCGTCGCCGGCGAAGATTAATCCGGCGGCTCCGGAATTGTCGTCGAGGCGCACGGAAACCTGAAGTTCGGTGCCTTCCGGAGCGGCGTCGCGTTTCAAGAGATAGGCGCGACCGCCAAAACCTGCGCCCGTGCCCTCCACTAAAATGCGGCCGCCTTTCTGGCGCCAATGGGAACCGAGGAAGGATTCCCACTGGTTGGTGTTGAGAGCCCCCTGACGCAACCAGCGATCCATGGCCATGGGGTTGGGTTGCTTGAGTAGAGCCTTGAGGTGATTGGCGGGCGTGGCAAAACCGAGATTTTGGGTCAGCAGGCTCTTGGCGTTCACGATGCCGTGGACGCGCCCGGATCGATCGAGCAAGGGGCCCCCGCTGTTACCGGGTTCGATCGGCATGGCCAACTGCAGCATGGG
>JAPLUH010000244.1 GCA_026397675.1 Verrucomicrobiota bacterium | reverse complement strand
TTTAGCCTCAAGGCATGGAAACCGAGGTCGCTCAAGATTCTATCGTCACTGTCACCGAGAGTGCTGCTCAGCAAATTGCCGCCATGCTGGCTGGTGATACCGAGAACACGGGCAAGAGCCTGAGGGTGTTCGTCGAGGGCGGTGGCTGCAGTGGCATGCAATACGGTATGGTGTTCGACGAGCGCCGCGCCGATGACTTGGGTGGCGAATTCCACGGTGTGGGTGTGGTTGTTGACCCGTTTTCTGCCAACTACATGCGCGGCGCGGTCATTGATTTCAGCGACGCCCTGACTGGCGGCGGTTTCAAGATCAATAACCCCAACGCCCACAGCAGCTGTGGTTGTGGTAAGTCTTTCTCAGCCTGATTGACGACATAACGACAGACGGTGGGTCAAAACGGTGTTCTGCGGCTTCAAAGTGGCCAGAGTCGCAGACACCTCTTGCGTAGAATTGCTTCGTTATTGAAGCGGCTGGAATCAGAGGAAATCGGGTCTTCAAGCTAGGACACGGCCTCCGTTGGATTTTGTCTGGTTCGCATGCGGGTTTTTCTTCGGAACGGCCCCGATTTCTCTGTAGGCGTTCCGGGTAGGGAGTTGGAGTCCCTCTCCGAGCGGGTTTAGCGCCAGACCCTAGGCTGCTGCTTTCCCGGGTGTTCGCCGTCTTATGACTTCTCAACCTGGCGTCAAATCGGCTTGAATCGTCGTTCTACGGAACGCCGCAGAGTGCACGTCATTTCAGACCCTTGCTCCCATGGAGGACACTAATTCCCTGATCGAACAGCGCCGCCAGAATCTGGCCGGACTCAATGCCCGCGGTGTCAACCCGTTCATGAACTCGTTTTCGCCCGATGCCCAGTGTGGCACCGTCCGAACCGAGTTGGCCCGTTGGGCTGAATGGAACAAATCTCCCGAACCGAAGGGCGAGCCGGTGGGCTTAGCAGAGGGTGCCCGCGTGCGTCTGGCGGGTCGCATCACGGCCCACCGCGACATGGGCAAGAGTCAATTCCTCGACTTGCGCGACGTGAGTGGCCGCATCCAGCTCTGGGTTCAGCCCAAGGTTTTGGGCGAAGACGCTGCCGAAATATTCAAGCTCCTCGACCTCGCTGATTTCATCGGGATTGAAGGCACTTTGTTCATCACTCGCATGGGCGAGCCGAGTGTGAAAGTGGAGTCCTTCACGCCGCTCGGGAAGTCCCTGCGACCCCCTCCCGGCAAATGGCATGGGTTGGAAGACACCGAGATCCGCTACCGCCAGCGTTACCTCGACCTCATGGCCAACGAGCCCATTCGGGAGGTCTTTCTTAAGCGCTCCCACATCCTGAAGGAAATCCGGAGCTTCTTCCACCTGCGAGGCTACGTGGAAGTGGAGACGCCGATGATGCAGGCGATTCCCGGCGGTGCTGCTGCCCAGCCGTTCAAGACCTACCACAACGCCTTGGGTTGCGAGTTTTACATGCGCATCGCGCTGGAGCTGTACCTCAAGCGGCTTCTGGTCGGAGGCGTGGATAAGGTGTTTGAGATTGGTCGCAATTTCCGCAACGAAGGCCTCTCCCGGCGGCACAATCCCGAGTTCACCATGCTCGAGGCCTACGAAGCCTACGGCGACTACGCCACCATGATGGAGACGGTCGAGTCGCTCATTCGTCACATCGCCCTGACCGTCGTCGGCACCCTTAAGATTGAGCATCGCAACGCCGAGGGTGAGGTTTTTAAAACGATCGACCTCTCCCACTGGCGTCGGGCCCGCTACAAGGACTTGGTGTGCGAAAAGGCCGGAGACGATTGGTTCATAGTGTCGCCCGAAGAACGCCGTCGTCGCGCCGTCGAAGACCTCAAGCTTTCGGGTGACATCGCTGCAGGCTACCAAGACTTCGAAGTCACCGCAGCGGTCTTCGAGAAGCTGGTCGAGCCCACCCTCATCCAGCCCACCTTCGTCACTCACTTGCCCAAGCAGTTGGTTCCCTTGGCCAAGATCTCCGCCGAAGATCCGACGACTGTGGAGGTGTTCGAATGCTGCATTAATGGCCAGGAGATCGCCCCGGGCTACACCGAGCAGAACGATCCCATCGCCCAGCGCGAGGCCCTGGAATACCAGGCCGGCGGCGAGCAGCAGAAGCTCGACGAAGATTTCCTGGTCGCCCTCGAACACGGAATGCCCCCGGCCGGTGGCATCGGCATTGGCATCGACCGCCTGTGCATGATGCTCCTCGGTCAGGAAAGCATTCGCGACGTGATTCTCTTCCCGCAGCTCAAGCCCAAGGTCTAAACGCCTGTCCAGAAAGAGCCAGCACGCCAGGATTCATTCTCGAAAGCCTGTCGTTACCGAGACGCACTAGGACGATGCAGCTGCCCCCTCTTCGCCCCCAGCACCCGTTGGCCGACACTGGGCGGCAGCGGGGAGGGCCAGAGAGAGCATAGGAACGTGAACACCCTATTCCCCCTCGCGCGCAGCGCGAATGCGTCTGATTGAAGCGTTCCCTGCGAACGCAGGCCCACCCCGCGGAGCCCCCCCCGCGCGATCAACACGCCTCACCATTTCCTTGCACGCTGGCCCCACCCCGAGGAGCCCCCCTCGCGAACAACGTGCCTCACCATTCCCGTGGCGCCAGGGCCCACTCCTTGAAGGCTGTCCCGTCACGGTTTCCCCCTTCTTACCGACCACTAAGAGTCGCCCCATCCCCTCATCGGGCACCTAAGATGGACTGGGCGGCAGCGGGGAGGGCCGGAGAGAGCATAGGAACGTGAACACCCTACCCCCCTCGCGCGCAGCGCGAATGCCTCTGATTGAAGCGTTCCCTGCGAACGCAGGCCCACCCCGCGGAGCCCC
>JAPLUH010000252.1 GCA_026397675.1 Verrucomicrobiota bacterium | reverse complement strand
GGAATGCGCGGTTCTCCAACTCGGCAAGGCCCTGTTTGCGCGTCCCGGCGCGGCCGTTGACGTCATTGCGCGCATCCGTCTGTGCACTGTAAGTAACCCCGTTCGAGTCCACGGCCAGTCCGTAGAGCAAGGTGCCCAGTGTAGAGACGGTCTCGACGAGTTGGTCGGTCGTTGTGTCGAATACGAACAAGTCGCGATCCGGCACCTTGGGATTCTTGACGATGTCCACGACGTGACCCAACGAAAGCACGTTGTTGGTGGCGATGGAGTGGTTCCATGCATTGAACGTCACGAGGTTGCCGTCGGGCTTGCCTGTGCCACCAGAAAGCTGCGTCTGGTTTCCAGACTCGAACGGGATCACATAAAGCTTCCCTGAGCGCACCAGAATCGCCCGCGGGTCTTGTGCGGGAAGGTCCAATCGATGGATCACGGTGCGCCGGGCCACGTCGATGACCGCGATTTGGTTCTCGGAGGACAGCGCGACATACGCCTTGGCGTTGTTGGCGAAGGCGATGCCCACCGGCTCATCAAAGCGCGTCGCCTTCGTGGCTGAATCCAGGTCCTGCACCGTGGCGATGACTTGCAGGTGCGTCGGACTCGATGAATCCGTGTCGATGACGCTCACCGAATCGGAGACATGATTGGCGACCCACACTTCCCTGCCGTCGGGTCGGGCTGCTAGGGAGACCGGTTCAATGCCGACGTGGATGCGGGTGACCGTCTTTCGGGTGCTGGCCTGGATGACATCGACCGTGCCGGCCGGAGTATTGGCCACGAAGACGAAGCCGCCCGCCAGGACGATGGGTGAGGCTTGCGGACTTAGGAACGTGGGGTGACCCACGCCGGCATCCAAGGCGCATTGGCTCAGGCCGAAGAGCAACGCGGCGTAGAGGGCTTGAGAGATGCGTTTCATCTTCAAAAAATCTCACGAGTGCAGTGCGTCGGTCAGATCAGCGGTCGTCATCGGCTACTTGATCCGATCGGGTGGGACCGGCGGCATGCTCCGGAAGCCGGCGGTGGTGGTCCAAAGGTTGAGCGGTGTGATCGATTGGCCGTAACCCAACGAGCGGACGCTGCCGTCGACGAAGGCGAAGTTGGATCGCCCCGATCGGTTTCCACCTCGGCCATGACGACCGTGTTCGACCTCGTTAATGTCGTCGCCGCCACCTCGGCCTTGGAGGAAATCCATATACGCTTGAGGGGAAGGGGACTTCTTTTCACCGAACGTAATCGTTTCGGAGGGGTTGGGGATGGCGCCCAGTGGAACAGAGAATTCCCAAGAGAATAGGGAGGGAGTGGTGTCCAAAATCACCTGAAAACGAGCCAATGCCTCGGGCGAGAGGGTCTCTTTGAAATAATCATTCCATCCGTTGGCGAGATAGCTTCGGTGGGAGCCGTCGATGTCGTAGGGGAGTTGTTTTGAAAGAGGCGGTGGTACGGTGGGTGGCCAAGAGATTTTGGTCGGAGTGCGGGTATCCGCGGGGCATTTCAGAACGCTCTCGGTGTCTCCGTAGTAAGGGGAAAGGGGTTGTGTCCAATAAGGGGCCCCCTGCCGCGGCGGATCGCTGTCATGGTGATCATTGGCGTAACCCAAGAGGGCTAGGTTGAGTTGCCGGAGATTCGATTGGCACCGGACACTCAGGGCTTGGGATTTGGATTTTGAAAGGGCGGGCAAGAGCAACGCCGCGAGAAGGGCGATGATGGCGATAACGACCAGCAACTCGATCAACGTGAATGCTGATGGGGGCCGCACAAGGTGAAGGGGGGGTGTCATGAATCGTCCTCGAAAGAGAGAACGGATGATCCGTCCGTTTCCTGACACACTCATTTTTCGAGTTGGAAGAAATGATCAGCCAATTGGGACGGATCCCAGACCCGAGGTGTTTTGAAAACAGACTCAACTAGGCCTTGCCGCCAATGTCCCAACCCAAGAAAAAACCACCCGGGTTCGCCGGGCGGTTTTTGCAAAACGTTGGACTGAGGTTCGGGTCAACCGGCGATGGCTCGGTCGAGGCTGGCCTTGAGGTCCTTCTTGGACTTCAGGCCCACGGACTGCTCGACCACCTGGCCGCCCTTGAAGATTAGCAAGGTTGGGATGGAGCGGATTCCGAACTGACCGGCCAGGTCCTGGTAGTCATCAATGTTAACCTTGGCGACCTTGGCCTTACCGGCGTATTCGGTGGCCAGCTCGTCGAGAACCGGACCGAGCATCTTGCACGGGCCGCACCACTCAGCCCAAAAGTCCACGAGGACGGGTTGTTCGGAGCCAATGATCTCGGCGGGGAAGTTCTGGGTGGTCGCAGTAATGATGTTGGCAGCAGCCATAGATTTGGAAAGGAAGCCTGAAAGACTCAGTTCGCAACGACGAATTGTGCGGCGACGGCAGCGATGCCGAGGGCCATCGCGGCGAAGGCCAATCCCATGTCGAGGCCACTAATGCTGGCAGGCTTGGCAGCCGGGCGGTTGGCCGGGGCAGCCGGTTTGGCGACCGGAGCGGCTGCTGCGGCAACAGGTGCTGCGGGCGCGGCGGCTTTGGTGGCGTGCGAAGACATTGAGGCTGCCGCCACAGAGGCTGCTGGTGCGGGCGCGGCCGGAGCGGCGACGGGTGCTGCGGAAACCGGGGCAGGAGCCGCTGCAGCAGAAGGCACGCGAATCGAAGGACCACCCGCGGGCTTGGGCGGAAGGCTGATGCGTACTGTCTGTTTCTTCTGGGCGGACGCCTCGGCCGGATTCTGGGGTTCGGCAGCGGCGGGCGGGTTGACCGGAGGCGTGGTTTCGGACATAGGATTTTCTCTCAAAACGTTAGGAATCGAGTTTCGGGGTGTCAACGGGATTGTCCCGCCATATGCATTTGAGAGCGTGTCTGAGTGCTTCATTTTCATCGGCTTTCTTGGCAAGCTTTCGATGTGCATGGCAAACCCATCGTAGTGACCGGTGGCGCGGGATTCATCGGATCGCACTTGACCGACCGTCTGCTGGAGGCGGGCGAGCAGGTGATCGTCGTGGATGATTTGTCCACGGGTTCCCGCTCCAATCTGAGTTTGGCTGAGCGGAATCCCCGTTTCAGTTTCCGCGCCTGCAAGGTGTCAGAATGCCACGATTTAGAATCACTCGTGGCCAGTGCCGCGATGGTGGTGCACCTGGCTGCGGTTGTGGGTGTGGAACAGGTGATGCGTTCACCCATCCGTACCATCGAGACCAATCTTGGCGAGACCGAGGTCGTCCTGGCCGCAGCCTCTCACAGTGGCACACCGGTGCTGCTGGCCTCGACCTCCGAGGTGTATGGAAAAAGTTCCCAGCCAGAGTTTTCGGAGACCGACGACTTGCTCATCGGCCCATCGACGTTGGGACGATGGAGTTATGCCTGCTCCAAGCTGATGGATGAGTTTTTAGCGATGGCCTACTACCGCGAGCGTGGAGTGCCCGTGCGCATCGTGCGGTTCTTCAACACGGTGGGTCCCCGGCAGACCGGAGCCTACGGTATGGTCATTCCGCGTTTCGTGGATGCCGCCCGAGCGGGTCGCCCGGTGCAAGTTTATGGTGACGGTCGTCAGTCTCGATGTTTCTGCCATGTGGCCGATTCCGTCGAGGCGGTCCTTCGCTTGATGAAGTCCCCGGAAGCGGTGGGACAAGTGGTGAACGTGGGCAATGACCAGTCGGTCGAAATCCGGGAATTGGCAGAGCGGGTGATCCAGGTGACGCGTTCGGCCTCCCGGGTGGAGTTGGTTGCCTATGAGACTGTTTTCGGTCCGGGTTTTGAGGACATGCGCCACCGCAAGCCCAGCCTGAAATTGCTGGAGCATCTCACAGGGTTTCGCCCTCGGCGGACGCTGGATGAGATCCTGAATGATCTGACGGGGTCCTAAGCCGGACTGATCCAACTTTAAAAAATTGTTCCCGCTCAGACGAACGACTGAGGTGGTCATTTTTTCGACTCATGCCGGCCGGGTATGTCTCGAAGTGAACTCAAGGAGCGCTCGTTTGTCTGTCGTTTGGCCGCTCTCCCAAGCGGTCAATTTCTCGCTGAGACCTTGCTGGGCG
>JAPLUH010000028.1 GCA_026397675.1 Verrucomicrobiota bacterium | reverse complement strand
CGCCCGGATTGCGCCGGGCGGCCTGTTTGAAAATCCGCCTGCCGGTTTGAGAACCGGTCAGGTCGGACCGTGTTAGCGCTTCTTTTTGGCCGGAGCCTTGGCCGTGGCCTTGGTCGGAGCCTTGGCGCTGGCCGCCGTGCGCTTGTCTTCGATGGCCGCCTGGGCCGCCGCGAGGCGGGCCACCGGCACACGGTACGGGGAGCAGCTCACGTAGGTCAGGCCCACGCGGTGGCAGAACTTCACGGAATCGGGGTCGCCGCCGTGCTCGCCGCAAATGCCCAGCTTGATGCCCGGGCGGGTCGCATTGCCCTTCTCGGCCGCGATCTTGATCAACTGGCCGACGCCGGTCTGGTCGATGGAGGCGAACGGATTCTTCTTCACGATCTCGTTCTCGGTGTAAGCACCGAGGAAGGAGCCGGAGTCGTCGCGGGACATGCCGAGGCAGGTTTGCGTGAGGTCGTTGGTGCCGAAGCTGAAGAACTCAGCGGTCTGGGCGATCTCGTCGGCGGTCAGCGCGCCGCGCGGGATCTCGATCATGGTGCCAACGGTGTAGGCGATCTTCACCTTCTTCTCCTTCTGCACCAACTCGGCGACCTGATGAACGATCTCGACTTGCAGATCGAGCTCCTTCTTGAACCCGACCAGCGGGATCATGATCTCGGGCTTGGCCTTGAAGCCCTTCGTGGTCGCGTCAGCCGCGGCCTCGAGGACGGCGCGGGCCTGCATGCGGGTGATCTCCGGGTACTTGATACCGAGGCGGCAGCCACGGAAACCGAGCATGGGGTTGAACTCGTGCAGCTCATGGACGCGGGCCATGATCTTCTCGACGGGGATGCTCAGCTTGCGCGCGAGATCCATCTGCTGCTCCTTGGAGTGCGGCAGGAACTCATGCAGCGGCGGATCGAGGAAGCGGATCGTGGCCGGGAAGCCCTTCAGCGCCTTGAAGATGCCGAAGAAGTCTTCGCGCTGATACGGGAGGAGCTTGGCCAGTGCGGCCTCGCGGGCCTGGAGCGAGTCAGCGAGGATCATCTCGCGCATCGCGTCAATGCGGTCGCCCTCGAAGAACATGTGCTCAGTGCGGGTGAGGCCGATGCCCTCGGCTCCGAACGCCATGGCCTGAGAGGTCTGCTCCGGGGTGTCGGCGTTGGTACGCACGGACATGCGGGTGGCCTTCTTACACCAGTCCATCAGCTGGACGTAGTTCTTGTACTTCTCGGTCTTCTGGGCGGCCTTGTCGCCGTTCAGGAGGCCTGAAACGATCTCGGACGGGGCGGTCTTGATCTGGCCGGCGTAAACCAAGCCCGAGGTGCCGTCGATGGAGAGGAAGTCACCCTCATTGAAGGTCTGGCCATCAATGTTGGCGGTCTTCTTGTCGTAGTCGATGTGCACGGCGGCGGCGCCGCAGACGCAAACCTTGCCCATCTGGCGGGCGACCAACGCGGCGTGCGAGGAGACACCACCGCGAGCGGTCAGGATGCCCTCGGCCGCGATCATGCCACGGAGATCTTCCGGGGAGGTTTCGACGCGGACCAGCAGGACCTTCTCACCCTTTTCCGCAGCCTGGACGGAGCGTTCGGCGTTGAAGTAGATCTTGCCGGTGGCGGCACCGGGGCCGGCCGGGAGACCGGTGGCGATGACCTTGGCCTTCTTCACATCGGCGATGTCGAAGATGGGGGCCAACAGCTGTTCGAGCTGATCGGCCGGATTGCGCATCACTGCGGTTTCCCAGTCGATGAGCTTCTCCTTGACCATGTCGGCCGCGAACTTCAGCGCCGCCGCTGCGGTGCGCTTGCCGTTGCGGGTCTGGAGCATGAACAGCTTGCCTTCTTGGATGGTGAACTCGACGTCCTGCACATCCTTGAAGTGCTTCTCCAGCGTCTCGCGAACGGTCAGCAGTTCGGCGTAAGACTTGGGCATCACTTTCTTCAGCTTCAGGACGGGTTCCGGGGTGCGGACACCGGCGACGACGTCTTCGCCCTGGGCGTTGACCAAGAACTCGCCATAGAACTCGTTGACACCGTTGGCCGGGTTGCGGGTGAAGGCCACGCCGGAACCGGAGGTCTCACCGGTGTTGCCGAACACCATCGCCTGCACGTTGACGGCCGTTCCCCACTCGGCGGGGATGTTGTACTTGCGGCGGTAGACGATGGCGCGGTCGTTCATCCACGAGCTGAACACGGCACCGGCGGCGCCACGCAGCTGATCCCACGGGTTGTTGGGGAACACCTTGCCGGTGCGCTCTTTGACGAGTGCCTTGAAGCGCTTGACGAGCTCCTGCTGGTCCTCGGCGGTCAGCGCGGAGTCTTCGACGTCGGCGTGGTACTTCTCATGCTTGAACTCATGAATGATCGTCTCGAACGGTTCATGGTCTTCGCCTTCGCGCTTCTGCACCCCGAGCACGACGTCGCCGTACATCTGGATGAAGCGGCGGTAGCAATCCCAAGCGAAGCGGCCATTCTTGGTGGCGGCTTCGAGGGCGACCACAGACTGGTCGTTGAGGCCCAGGTTTAAGATGGTGTCCATCATGCCGGGCATGGAATCCCGGGCGCCGGAGCGGACTGCCAGCAGCAGCGGCATGCCGGAAGTGGCACCGAACTTCGTGCCCATGATCTTCTCCATGTTGACCACGCCGGCCTCCATCTGGGACTGGAGTTCCTTCGGGTAGGTCTTCTTGTGGGCGTAGAAGTAGGTGCACACCTCAGTGGTGACGGTGAATCCCGGAGGCACCGGAAGGCCGATGCGGGTCATTTCGGCCAGGTTGGCACCTTTGCCGCCCAGGAGGGCCTTCATGGAGCCATCGCCATCGGCTTTTTTATTACCCCAGGTGTAAACGTATTTCGGAGCTTTCGGCATAATCGCTAATTGTGTCTTTGTATGAGAACGCGGGAACCGCGTGGAAGCAGAACCCTCAGACTATCTGGGAGCAAGGAAGCGTCAACGCGGGAAAAATTTGGAAAACTTTCAGGAAAAGAGGGTTTTCCCCTAGTTGGCCATCGAGATTGCTCTTGTTTCAGGTCTTTTCAAGACAATGAACGGGGCGATAACGGCTCCAGTATCCGGGTCTCGAGCCTGCGCTTCTAAAAGGTGTTCTTGTCTGCCCGAGGCGCTGTCCGCACCGTGTTAAAACATGTCGTCGACGGATCCATTGCCCACCCTGCTGCTGGTGGACGGCCACGCGTATGCCTATCGAGCTTTCTACGCGATCCGTTCGTTGAATTCCCCGGAGGGCGCGCCCACCAATGCCATCTACGGGTTCGTGAAGATGCTCCAAAAGATGGAGACCATCCTACGCCCCACCCATCGGTTGGTGTTGTGGGATCGCGGCCTGGCTGCCGAGCGAATGGCTGAGTTGCCGGATTACAAACAGCAGCGCTCACCGACGCCCGACGATCTCGAACGGCAGTTTCCTCAGATCGAGGGTTGGCTCGAGGCGGCAGGCATCGCGGCCTGGAGCCAAGCGCAGACAGAGGCGGACGATTGGATCGGGACCTACGCCAAGAGGGCCGAGGCCTCAGGATGGCGGACGGTCGTGGCCAGCTCTGATAAGGATTTCATGCAGTTGGTGAGTGATCGGGTGGGTCTCTACAATCCCAACGACAAGACCGAACGGGTTTGGACGGCGGCGGAGGTCGTGGCCAAGACGGGGGTTCAGCCCGATCAGGTGGTCGATTGGCTGAGCCTGATCGGAGATGCGGTAGACAATATTCCCGGGGTTCCGGGAGTGGGGCCAAAAACCGCCACCCAGCTTCTCCAGAAATACGGCACCATCGAATCGTTGATGTCGCGATTGGGCGAGGTGAAGTCAGAATCGCAACGGTCCAACCTTCAGGCGTCCGTCGAACGGTTGCAGCGCAATCAACGCCTCATCGCTCTCAAGACGAGTTTTTCTGGAGGCCCGGCTTTGGAGACCCTGCGCATCGAGCCGGTGGATGCCACGCGCCGCGAGCGCCTGGGTGGAATGTACCGTCAGTGGGGGTTCCGCAGCCTGCTCTCCGAACTGGGTCTGCCCTGGGAGGGGCCGGATCAAGGAATGCTGCTGTGACGAAGCCCTCGTCCATTCTGAAAGCGAACCCGCCGTCGGCTCCTGCGGTTCATTCGGGGACACCAATCCATCCGCTGGCCGCCGGTCTGCTGGTGGCCGTAGATAACTTGTGGAATCTTGCCGATTGGGCGGTGGTCACCTGGTGGGTGACGGTGCCTCTGAGCTTCTTGTCGGTGTTTATTCCCACGGTGTGGTTGCAGCGGCGGCTCAAGAAAGATCGCTGGGGTTCCGCTGTGGCCAAAGCGCTGGTGCTCGGCCTGGTGGCGGCCATCCCCACGTCGTTGACCGGCACCCCGGTGGGCATGGCGTTGTTGGCTTGGGCCGGCGTGGACCGGTGGCGTCGGTAAACGAGCATCCTGCGCCCCAAGCCCATGCAGCCCCCAGACTCCAGACAACGCTCCGTTCGAACCCTGTTTGCGATCGCTCTCGCTTTGTCGGCTCTCGGGATGGGGTGGGGCTGTGGGCAAAATTCTGACCCGGAGGCTCCGGCTCTGGCTCCGGCGACGAACACCGTGATGCTGAAGGGGGCTCCGGTCGGCATGGTGTGGATTGGCGGCGGCGAGTTTTTAATGGGAGGTCCGGGTGCGGCCGCGACCGTTGCCTTGCGCTCGGGCCTTGGGGCGGGTGAGCCCATGTGTACGGGGTTGCGTGATGGGTTCACGGATTCGGATCCGGTTCATCGGGTGTTCGTGGACGGATTTTGGATGGATGAAACCGAGGTGACCAACGACCAGTACGCGCGCTTTGTGGCGGCGACGGGGTATCGCACGGTCGCCGAGCATGCGCCCCGGGCAGAGGATTTTCCCGGAGCCGATCCGGCCCTGCTCGTTCCCGGTGCCGCGGTCTTTGTGCAGCCGGAAGGCCCGGTGACGCTGGAGGATCCGCTCCAGTGGTGGCGGTATGTTCCAGGGGCTCAGTGGCGGCATCCGGAAGGTCCCGGCAGTTCCATTGAGGGCCGGGGAAACCTGCCAGTGGTCCATGTGGCTTATGCGGATGCTGAGGCCTATGCGCGGTGGGCGGGCAAGCGCTTGCCTACCGAGGCAGAGTGGGAGTTTGCCGCCCGCGGTGGGTTGGATCGCAAGGCCTACGCGTGGGGTGATGTGCGGTTGGAAGAAAACGGGCGCTGGCGGTGCAACGCTTTCCAAGGACGCTTTCCGGATGCCGATGCCGCACTGGATGGATTTCGAGGTATTGCGCCCGTGCGCCAGTACGCGCCCAACGGGTTGGGTCTCTACGATGTGGCGGGCAATGTCTGGGAGTGGTGCAGCGATTGGTATCGCCCGGAAACCTACCGATTACGGTCAGTCGAGGGCGCGGTCGTTCGCAATCCGCGCGGACCCTCCGACAGTCTGGATCCGGACGAACCGGGTGTCCCCAAGCGAGTTCATCGGGGTGGATCCTTTCTCTGTAGCGACCAGTACTGCGCCCGATTCCTCATCGGTACTCGGGGCAAGGGTGCGGTGGACACGGGCAGTTCGCATTTGGGATTTCGGTGTGTCCAAGACGGCCAGAGCCCACTCGTTGGCGGACGTTGAGAGGCTGGAAAGCGAAGCGCTGTTTGCGCCGGCCGAGCTCTGTGATTGAATCGGCCCGCCGATGAACATTCTCGACGAACTGCGCTGGCGGGGCCTCTACGCCGATTGCACCGACCTGGAAGCCTTGTCTGCCCGGCTCGCCACGGGACCGATGACCTTGTATTGCGGCTTTGATCCCACGGCTGATTCGTTGCACGTGGGCAATTTGGTGCCGCTTCTGTGCCTGCGACGTTTCCAACTCGCCGGTCATGTGCCGCTCGCATTGGCCGGTGGAGCAACCGGCATGATTGGTGATCCCAGCGGTCGTTCTTCCGAGCGCAACTTGCTGACCCCGGAGGTGCTGCGGCACAACATCGCTTCGATCAAGGAGCAGTTGGCCCGGTTCCTGGACTTCGACGCCCCAGACAATGCCGCGCGCCTGGTGGACAATTTCGATTGGTTCGGGCCCATCTCCTACCTCGAGTTCCTGCGCGACGTGGGCAAGTACTTCACTGTCAACGCCATGGTGGCCAAGGAGTCGGTCCGCGCCCGCATGGAAGACCGCGACAATGGCATCAGCTACACCGAGTTCAGCTACATGCTGCTGCAGGCCTATGATTTCTATCACCTGCGCAGCCAATCAAACTGTGAACTCCAAATCGGTGCCACCGACCAGTGGGGCAACATCACTGCGGGAACCGAACTGTGCCGTAAGAAGCTCGGCGTGCCGGTGTGGGGGCTGACACTGCCCCTGCTAACCAAGGCCGATGGCACCAAGTACGGCAAGAGCGCTTCAGGGGCCGTTTGGCTCGATTCTAAGCGGACCAGCCCCTATCGATTTTATCAGTTCTTCGTCCAGAGCGACGACCGCGATGTCATCAAGCTCCTGAAGGTACTGACATTCCTCCCGGCTGATCAAATTGCGGCTCTGGAGCAGGATCTGGTCGCTAACCCAGGGGCACGGGCTCCGCACAAAACCTTGGCCCGTGAGGTGACGACCCTCGTTCATGGAGAGGCGGCGGCTCATGAAGCGGTCCGTGCTAGCGAAATCCTCTTTGGTGGCGATTTGGCGGGCGTCGGTGAAAGCACCTTCAACGAATTGCTCGGAGAGGTGCCGACCCATGCTCTGGAAGCCAGTCGCCTGGCCGGTGCCGGAATGCCGCTCATT
>JAPLUH010000241.1 GCA_026397675.1 Verrucomicrobiota bacterium | reverse complement strand
AGTTCCAGGAAGCTGCGTCGGGACAGTGGGCCTGAGCAGGGTTTCATCGGAGGGTGTCGACCGAGGCGTCAGAACTCGGGACAGGGTATTGGGGTCAGATATCCCAGCCCTTGCGGCTGTCGCGCTTCACGAAGTGGGCGGCCTCCGGCAAGTTGGTCGAGCGCATGTTCGGGCCGTCCCAGTCCATGACCTTGCCTTCACCGACACGCACCGCGATGCAACCCAGTAGAATAATCTCGGTGAGGTAGGCGGCGATATCGAAGTTGGAGTAGGCGGGCGTGCCGTCGCGCATCATCTGGAACCACTCTTCATTGTGGCCCGGTGAGCGGGGGATGCTCTGGGGCACGGCTTTGACGGCTTCGTGGGCGTCGCCGGGCAGGAAGATTTTTTCGTTCCCCACCATGATGAAGAACTGCGAACCGTAATCGTCCGGCGAGAACAACTTGCCCTTGTCGCCCACCAACAGACATCCGCTGGACGGCAACGATCCCTTGAGGGTGACGATTTCTCGGGTGAGATCGGCGCTCGGCCGGAGCGGGGCTAGGTCTTTGTCGGTGGGGTTGCCGTCGTACCACCAGAACTTCAGCGGCGGCAGGCCGTCGCGTTCAGGGAACTCGAAGCGGAGGCGTGAGGTTTTGGCGAAGGTTTCGGGGAAGGATTGGGAAGTCAGTTCGGCCACGACCCGGGTCGGGTAGCCCAGCTTGAGTGCGCGGAAGGGCATGTTGACGGTGTGACAAGCCATGTCACCGAGGGCTCCGGTGCCGAAGTCGTTCCATCCGCGCCAGGCGAAGGAGTGGTACACGCCCTTCTTGTACGGGCGGAACTGTGCCGGTCCGAGCCACAGGTCCCAGTCGAGCGACTCGGGCACTGGGTCGGAACCCTCGGGCCGGGCCAGGCCTTGCGGCCACACCGGTCGGTTGGACCAGACATGCAGTTCGGTGACGTTGCCGATGATCCCGGACTGGATCACCTCGACCGCGCGACGCAGGCCGCTGCCGGCGCTGCCTTGGTTGCCCATTTGGGTAGCCAGTTTTCCGTCGCGGGCCAACTGCCGCAGGATGCGGGCTTCATGGACCGTCTGGGTCAGGGGCTTCTGACAGTAGATGTGCTTGCCCAGGCGCATGGCCGTGGCGGCGGCGATGCCGTGAACGTGGTCGGGCGTGGAGATGGTCACCGCGTCGATCGATTTGCCGATCTGGTCGAACATCTTCCGGAAGTCCTGGAACTGCTGGGCCTTCGGGTACTTCTGACCCTTCTGGGCGAGCGTGTTCCGATCGACGTCGCACAGACCGACGATGGTGCCGCCGCAGCGTGCGGCGTCGTCGGTGTCGCTGGAGCCCTTGCCGCCCACGCCGATACAACCGATCTGGATCCGTTCATTGGCACCGAGCACCGAGCCCACATACGGAAAGGCGAAGGCAGCGGCGGTGGCAGCGGCACTGCGGCTTAGAAAGCGGCGGCGGTTGAGACCGGTGAGCGTGGTCAGGGGCAAGGGTTTCATGGGAGTCTTCAATGCGGTAACAGGCTGGACTCCGAGAGTCAATGCAGGCCCCGTCGCATCCTCAGGATTGCCACTGTGCCTGACTCTCTGCGGCACTGGGACTCGTTCGCGTGGAGCGCTCCAGGGGCCCGCGGCTCAACGAGCGACTCGCTTTTCCACCGTTTGAGGCGCTCAGGGAGATAGAACGGGCGCTTGACCGGCTTGTCCGGCGGTTCGTAGTGTCCCATCTCTTTGCCGGAATGCGACTTTGCGTCCCGGCGTCATCCCTATCGCAGCAAGAAGCACATGAACGTTTCCGTCGAGAATTTGGGTCCGTGCAAGAAGCTCCTCCGCATCGAGGTGCCCGTCGAGCAGGTCAACGCCGCCTTTGACACCGTGACCGCCAGCTTCCAGAAGCAGGCTCAGTTGCCGGGTTTCCGGGCCGGCAAGGCTCCCAAGCACATGATCGTCAAATCGTACGAGAGTCAGATCAACGACGAGGTTCGCAAGAAGCTCTTCGGTGACTCTTACGCCGCCGCGTCGAGTCAGGAAAAGTTGCGCATCCTTGCTACCCTCGATGTCGAGGAGCTGACTTTCGGTCGTGGGTTGCCTTTTTCCTACACGGCGACGCTGGAGAACGCTCCGGAGTTCGAGGTGCCTGAATACAAGGGTCTCAAGGCTCAACGTCCGGTGGCTCAACCCACCGAAGCCGATGTGGAGCGCGCTCTGAACATCCTGCGCGAGCAGCAGGTTCGCTACAACGATGTCGCCCGGGCTCTCCAGGCCGACGACATCGCCGTGGTGAACTACAAGGGGACGCTCGATGGCAAGCCCTTGACCGAGGAGTTTCCCACGGCCCGTGGCCTGACCGAGAAGCAGAATTTCTGGGTTCAGGTGAAGGAAGAGTCCTTCATCCCCGGTTTCACGACTCCGCTGGTCGGCGCCAGTGCTGGCGACAAGCGCACGGTGCCGCTGACCTTGCCGGCTGACTTTGTGATCGCCGGGCTTTCGGGCAAGAACGTGGTTTATGAGCTCGAGGTCGTGGGTGTGAAGGAAAAGGTGCTGCCGGCGCTGGACGACGAGTTCGCTAAAGGTTTTGGTGCCGAGGATTTGGTCAAGCTGACCGAGGGGATTCGTCAGGATCTGAAGAATGAGCTGGAGTTCCGCGGCCGCAAGGCGCTGCGCGATCAGTTGCTCAAGGTGTTGTTGGATTCTGTCACCTTTGATCTGCCGGAGAGCGTGGTCGTCAATGAGACTCGCAATGTGGTGTACAACATCGTCAACGAGAACCAGCAGCGGGGTGTTGCTAAGGAGATCATTGAGGAGCGCAAGGACGAGATTTTCGCCAGTGCCGGTGCCAGCGCTAAGGACCGCGTTAAGGCGTCGTTCATTCTGGGTCGCATTGCCGAGTTGGAGAATATTAAGGCGGAGCAGAAGGAGATGACTCAGCGGGTTATCGCCTTGGCTGAGCAGAACAAGACTTCCCCGGAGAAAATGGCTAAGTCGCTGCAGGAGCGGAACGCTTTCCAGGAGCTGGCCCAAGAAATCATCATCGGCAAGGTGCTCGACTTCGTTGAGCTGAATGCTCAGGTGGAAGAAGTGGCTACCCCGTCTCCGTCCGAGGTGAAGGCTTAATCCGGAGTGGTCCCGTTTGCGGGGCCGTGCTTGAGAATTCAACGACAACGGCGGCCAATCTTTGGCCGCCGTTGTGTTTTTTTCAGGGGTCAGTTTTCAGGGTCTAGGTTTCTAGTAATTGGAGTCCGCGGGAGCGATTCAGTGGGAGTGTTCCGGGTAGCACGGTGTGGTTGGTTGCTTCAGTTTCACCGCGTGCCGTTGTGAGGGTTTGTCTGCGGGGTCTGGCGATTGCGGTGACAGAGTGGCGGGGCTGGCGCTGGGGATCGGTGCCTCGATGAGGCTCCGCGGGAACGGTCCTGCGCTCGCAGGGAACGTTGGGGCCGGTTGGGCTTTCGCGCGGCCGCGCGACGGGAATCAGGATGTGGACGTTCCAATGCTCGCTCCGCCCCGTTCCCGCTGCCGCCTCGTGGGGGCGCAGGAAGGCTCTGGGGAGGAAGGGTTTTCGCGCTGGGCGCTGGGGGGGGAAAGGGTGTTCGCCTCCAATGCTCGCTTTGGCCCGGCCCCGCTGGCGCCGGGTGGGTGGGGTGGCGCGGAGGTTGAGGCCTCCGTGGAATGAGTGCTCCCGTTGATTGCGCCGAGCTTGACGCAGGCTGTCAGCGGGAACGCTGCGCCAGCAATTCGACCAGCCCGGCGAGCACTTCTTCGCGATCGGGGCCTGCCAGGCTGAGAGCCAATTGGGCGGTTAGGAAGCCGTGCTTGGCGCCCATGTCGTAGCGGCGTCCGGCAGTTTCGAAGGCCAGGTAGCGTTCTTTTCGGGCGAGGGCGGAGAGGGCGGTGGACAAGTTCACCGACCCGGTGGTCTCACTCACTTGACGTTCGAGTAGGTCCATTAAGGAAGGGGTCAAGACGTGCATCCCGAAGAAGCAGAGGTAGTGAGCCGCACGCAAGCCCGGGATGACCAGGCGCTGTTCGGCGAGGGTAGGCGTGGGTTTTTCGAGGGTCTCCGCGATTTCATACAAGGCGTCCCTTCCCGTGACCCGACGTCCGCCGATTGCTCCGAAGTAGGGTAGTTTGCTCTCGTGCGTCGCTTGGACGGCGGAGACGGCGGAGCGTTCGTTGGCGGCGGTTTCCACGAGTTGACGTGCGCAACTCGTTGCGGTGGCGCTGACATAGACGTGGTCACCGACGAGCAGGAGAAAGGGTTCTTCTCGGGTGAAGGAACGACCGCATGCCACCGCATGGCCGTAGCCTCGGGGCTCGGTCTGTTCGATGAAGCGGAGCCTGCGTCCGTGGGATCCTGCGGCCTCAGTATAGGCGGCTTGGTCGCCCGGGTGGATGACTACGGCGATCTCTTCGATGCCGGCTGAGAGTGCTTCTTCAATCACCACACCCAGGGCGCTGCGGGAGACGCCGTCCTGACCTACCAGAGTCTGCAGCGGTAGTGTGCGCTGGTTTCGCCCGGCGGCGGTGATCAGAGCCTTCTTGATGTTCATCGGATGGGGCACGGTGGCAGATCCGTGGGCGATTGTCAGCAGGCAGAGCGCGATGCCGATGGTGCAAGGGTGGGTCTCTGGGGTTCCGGCGTTCGAATGGCAATTTTTCTTCCCTGTCTCGACACCAGCGGTGCTCAGGGTTAGGAGTCCTTCCACGCGTGAATCTTATCCAGATCACTCCGGGAGCCGGGGGCATGTATTGCGGGAACTGTTTTCGAGACAATGCCTTGGTGGCGGAGCTGCGCCGGCAGGGTCATGACACGGTGATGGTGCCTCTGTACCTACCGATGACGCTGGATGAAGCCCCCACAGCGGGCTCTACCCCGACCTTCTTCGGCGGGATTAATGTTTTTTTGTCTCAGAAGTCAGCCTGGTACCGGCGCTCTCCGGCTTGGATGCGTCGGGCCGTGGACGCGCCGTGGTTGCTGAAATGGGCCGCTGGAAAAGCCGCGAAGACCCGGCCCCAGGATGTGGGTGAACTGACGGTGTCGATGCTGCGCGGTGAGGAGGGTTCTCAGATCCGCGAGTTGGAGGACATGGTTGCGTGGATGTCCGGGTTGGCGCAGCCAGATGCGGTCTTTTTGTCCAATGCGCTGCTTTTGGGCTTTGCTCGTCGGCTGCGATCCGGGTTGGGAACGAAGGTGATTAGTTTTCTTCAAAGCGAGGAGTCTTTCCTCGATTCGCTGCCCGAACCCTTCCGTAGCGAATCTTGGCGACTGATGGCCGAGCGGGGGCGCGAACTGGACGGCTGGATCGCTCCGACTCGCTATTTCGCCGACCGCATGATTTACGGACTGGGCCTGCCGGCAGACCGCGTCCGCGTGGCCAAGAGCGGGATTTCCCTAGATGGCTACCGGGATCTCCCGCATCGGCCGGATGGCGGTTTTCGAGGCCCTTCACCCACGCTGGGATTCTTTGCTCGGATGTGCACGGAGAAGGGCTTGGATACGGTCGTTGAGGCGTTCATCGAGCTGCGGGCGCAGGAGCGG
>JAPLUH010000010.1 GCA_026397675.1 Verrucomicrobiota bacterium | reverse complement strand
TTCTGCAGCAACCAAGCTCGGGGTATCATTTCTTCGATGGTTGCGGCCAAACCGTCATTGGTGGCTTCCGGTGCACCGAGCGTCTCAAACGATATTCGCCCCTGTCGCCCCAACTCGAAGGCGATCACGCCTCCGATTCGCTCGCCTCGGAAGGCCTTCACGAGGCTGTCCCGCTGCGTTAGACCTTCGAAGCGCTGTTGGAACGCGGCCAACTGGGCGTCGGACCACGCATGTTGCGAGGTACCGTCCCAGAAGGCGCTGTAGGCGATTGTCTGGTGAGCCACCTGGACGAGGTAGCCGATGAGCACCGGGTCTTCGCCGATCAGGTCGGCCAGGCGGAGGATGGTCTCGATGTCCTCGGCCGCGCCGACGGTATCGCCGGCAGCTACTCGTGCGGCGGCGCGGGTGCGCAGCCTCACGGCCATGGATTTGTGGATGCCCAAGTGGGGTAGCAGCGCATTGAAACTGTCGGCATAGCGGATGTCGTACTGTGCCCGCGGTCGCCGGGTAGCCTCGGCGACCTGGTCGAGGATCGCCCGCCGGCCTTCGAACGCGAACAGGACCGCCTGGGGCGCGGGCATGACGGCCGGCGGGATGGGCAGGTGGAAGAGGTCGTTGGTCTCGCGGGGTTCGGCCTGACCCGGATCGTACACCGTCCGCATCGCCCGCTTCGTACCGGACTTCAGTACGGTGGCCAAGGCCTCCAGGTCGGGCCCGGTGCGGCGCAATGGCTTGCCGTCCGTCGGTTTTTCCGAAACCGCCTCGGGAAAGCGCAACGCATCCTGCAGTTCGGCCAACTTCCTCTGACCGGTCCACCGGAAGGCGGTCCGACCCTGGGCGTCGTTCGTCGCGGTGTGGCTCAAGAGGCCGTCCATGAGCGGGTGACGGGCGAAGTTCTGATCATCGGGCACTTTGGGGCCCAACAGGTCCTCGTAGGTCAACGGTTCGCCGCGTTGCTTGAGGCGGGCCTCGACCGCCTGCCAGGCCCGCGCCGCACGGGCTCCTTCGATGGCGTAGGCGAGGAACACCGCCGTGACGAGGGAGGTCATGGCGATGGCCCAACGCTGGAAGGTGCGCCCTTGCACCATCCACACCGGTGGGGCTCCATGCGCCACCGCCCGGCGGTTCCAGAGCCATGGAATGAGCAGGCCGGGCAGCGGCGTCAGCAGCAGGATCCGGAACGACAGGTGAACGGATCGGATCTCCAGGAAATCCAACGCCGCTCCCAGGGCCACCAAGAGCACGGGGCCGATCGTCAGGCTGGCAAGGAAGGTTCTCCAGTAGCCGAACCGTTGGTTGTCAGCCGGGAGGAGTTTGCACCATTGCAGGAGTTTCATGGGAGGGTTTGCAGGTTGGGGTTTGGAGGTTGGAGTTTGGCGTTGGGATACCGTTGGATCCTCAGCTCATTCGATTGGTCGGGAACGCCGTGGGAGGAGTGGTATTCGGGCGGTCGGAGGCCTTTGCCGGCGGGGCCAATTCGTTGGACACCGGGGCGTTTTCACGGTCCCAATCCAGGGCCGTTGCCATCAGCTCAGCGCGTTGTCGGGCCACGAGTTGCAGGGTCTCTTCAGCCCAGACGGTGTGGGAATCGGCGTTAGCGACGGAAATCTCCGGGGTCGTCAGGTGCAGGGCGGTGATGAGAGTCCAAGCGGCCGCCAGACCGCGGATGGCCCAAGGGTGGCCCGACCAAAGAACCCGCAAAAAGGCCAGCCCATCGAAGGCGGTCGGACGCGGCTCTTGGGCGCGCAGGCAGGCGCGGCGCAGGTCTGGCGGCGGCGACGCCAACGGGATGCGGGCGAGGCGGGTTTCCCAGGCATCCGGGATATCGGAGTCCGAGCGTGAAGGAGGGGTGTTCATGGGGTGCCTTTCCAGGGTCAGCGGATCTCTTCGTAAAGGGGACGCAGGCGGGCGCGCAGTTTGTCTATTCCATATCGGTAGCGGCTGGCGGCGGTGTTCGGCGGGATATCGAGCAGCCGGGCGATCGCCTCGAAGGTCAGCCCTTCCCAGAGCTTGAGATGGACCACCGAGCGCTGGTCCTCGGGCAGGTCGCCGAGGGCCTCGGCGAGGCCCAAACGAAAGGCGGACTCGTCGGGATCGGCATGGGTCGCGAACAGTTCCAGCGGCTCCTTCGACCATTGGTCCGCCACCCGGTCTCGGGTCGCCCGCCGTCGGATGCGATCGATGGCCAGATGGTGGATGGACCTCAGGAGCCACCCGCGCGCGTCCCGGACAGTTGCCGGCATCGGTTGGCGGGTCAGGCGGTGGAACTGGTCCTGCAGCAAATCCCGCGCATCGGCCTCCGACCGCGTCAGATTCAGGGCGTAGGCAAACAACGCTCCCGCATGGGCGTCATAGAGGGTTTCAATTGAGTCGGGGCCTGCCATCGAGATCGGTGTTCACAAGCAGGACGCAGGACCCCTAGGGATTTGTCTGCCCAAAATCGGAGGAATTCGCTCAACAACGAAAACCCCGCCGCACCATATCGGGCGAACCTGGGACGGGTACGGGTGCTGCAGAGATGGGTGAAGGGCGGGTCACGCCGGGACCAACGGATTCCAAACTCGGGTGAAGCCGAAGCCCTCGAAATCCTTCACGTTGGATGTAGCGAATTCGGTGACGCCGTGATGGCGCAGGGTCAATGCCAGCCGGGCATCCACGATGCGGCGAATGGCGAACTCCGCCGTTCCGGCCAGTTTCCAAACGGATTCCATTACCGGGGCCGACTCGACCACAGCCCAGTTGTTATTGGCTCGCAGCGCGGCGCAGTAGCCGGCAGCCCTCGCGGCGTTGAGGGGTTGGCTCAAGATCCGCGCATTCCGCAGCTTGAGGTAGACCTCCACCAGCATGAGTTCACAGACCACCACATCCCGCCGGGTGCCCAGCGATTGGAGGAACGCCGCCGCCGCCGGTTGTTCCGGCGCGCTGGCGTTGGCTGCATAAATCACCAGGTTGGTGTCGAATGAAATCATGGCTGGTCGTGGGACAGTTCCGTCCACTGTTCTTCGGGCGCGAGAAAGCATCCCAAGTCTTCTGGCGGCGGCAGTTTCCACTCACTGCCGGGGGTGCGGCCTGATGGATTCACTGCGGTGATGTATTCGAGCCCCCGGCGCACCACCTCGGCGAACGACCATTCCCGCTCGGCGGCAACGGCTTTGGCCCGGCGGAACAAGTCATCCGGGATTTGAACCTGCGTTTTGATCATGATGGTAAAATGCCATGATGGTGATTTTATGTCAAACCGAGGGCCGATGGCCAAGGAACCCTGAGCGGGGTGAGGTCACGGTAACGGGTAACGGATTCACGGAACGATTTCCGATTTTGACTCCGGTGCGGGCACAAGTGCCTGTTCCTGTCGACCAATCCCTTGGCAAGGCCCATCCAGTTTGCATGGTTCTCTACCGAGTTCTGGCTGAAAGGAGTGGGGTACCCAAAACCGAAAATCGGTCCCTGACCCCGTTTCCGACCGCCTCAACGCCTGCCGAAAGAACGCTGTTTCGGCCCCTTTGACGATGGTTTACCTTAGGGTTACAGACTCCAAAGAAGGTCCACAGGGGGAAGATTAGGCTGCATTTAGGTCGCCTAAACAACGCTAGCAGAAAATATGTCTTGCTGCGATGAGCAATATTTTGTATTGCTTCTTCTCGTGTGAACGAGATCTCTTTCGAATAGGATTCCGGCAAGGCGGCATCGAATGCCAAGAAGCATGGCGTTTCCTTCTAGGAGGCCAGAACAGTATTCTACGACGAGCATGCTCTGTTGATACCGGATCCTGATCATTCGACCACCGAAGACAGATTCATCATCATGGGGCTCAGTTCCGCACTGCGGGTCCTCGTCATTGTTCACTGTTTTCGCAAAAGCGGTTCGTCGATCAGAGTAATTTCGGCACGACGCGCCGGAACCAAAGAACAGCAACCATACTGGGAGAAGAAAAAATGAGAAAAGAGTATGATTTTTCCACGGCAAAGCAGAATCCATATGTGAAGCGTTTGAAGAAGGCGGTCACCATTCGACTCGAACCCGATGTGATCAATTACTTTAAAGCACTTTCTACTGATACGGGGATTCCATACCAGAATCTCATCAATCTGTATTTGCTCGACTGCGCCAAGGAACAGCGACGACTTGCATTGACCTGGAAAAAAGAATGCTAACGGGGCGATGGACCGAATCACCATGCCTTCGGCACTTTTGTCATGCCTCCTGCTGATTCCGCTTCGAGGGCAGGAGTCATGCCAAAAGCAAGTTGTGACCGGTCATCGCGGACGTTAGACCACCAATCACGTCACATAGAAATGGACAACGAATACCTGAAGCGTGGCTACCTGTTGCCTGAGGGCTGCAGTGACCTCATCGACGTAATGAAGTTGAAGGCCTCAGCTGAGCGTGCCGCGCAGGGCATATCTTCGTCGGCGTCCCCCCTTCCGATCGCCAGCGAGATAACTGTTCCTGAGCAGATGACGGTCGCCGAGTTGGCTGCGGCTCTAAACCAAAAGCCATTTCGGATCATTGGCGACCTGATCCAAAGTGGTGTCTTCGCGACCCTCAATCAGGTGCTTGATTCTGAGACGATTGTGAAAATTTCCCAGAAATATGGATTCATTGCCAAGCGGGCGGTCTAACTTTGCGCTCCATCGAACTGAGGTTAACGGGGTCATTAACGGGGTCAGGCAACGATTTCCGATTTTGATTCAGGCGCGCGAGTGTCAGATCCTGTTGTTCAATTCCTTGGCAAGGCCCATCCAGTTTGCGTGATCCTCTACCGAGTTCTGGCCGAAAGGAGTGGGGCACCCAAAATCGGGAATCGTTGCCTTACCCCGTTTCCACCCAAATGTTGGACCGCTTCACCCGTTGCCGACCGTAATGAAATTCCCCGTCATCGCTTTTAGCTTACTGATGTTGGTCGCTGGCTGCACCCGACCCATTGCGAAATCCGCTGTGACTGTGCCGTCACCGGCCATGATTTCCTTCCTGCAAGGTCTCACGGATCAGTGTGCTGAGAAGGAACTCAACGTCTTTTTTATCTCGCCCGTCGTGAAGATGGATGGAGCCCGTCGCGTGTATGTTTATTGGATGACGGACAATTCGATCCTTCCTTTGAGTTGGCCACTCGATCAGGTGCGGGATTCCAACGGATACTTGTCCGAATATGCTCGACGGATGGATCTCGCGAGCCGGGTTGTTCCGGCGCAGAAGGATATTGGATCTAGCACATATTTGACCGACTCGGACTGGGTTGCGGCGAGGCTTCGAGAGTGCGTGGGATCTGGCACCAAGCTCCTGGTGCACAAAAAGAGAGATGATAAGAGGATGGAAACGAACCGCCGATGAGCGTTCCGTTGTTGGTGTCGCTGGTTCCGTGAATATCCATCGCGAGGTAATTCGAGCAGTCTGGCACTCCTCGGATCGATTCGGAGTGGACGTGATCGTGCTGCCTTGGGATTCGATCCTGGGAGCCCTTGAGCGCGTCATCGGAGGTGTTGTTCTATAAGACCCATGACCACTGAGGAACGTGGGTATCGTGATATTCGGAAGTGGCGCCCCAAAGCCGCGCGAGGCGACGGTGCGGCTATCTCCAATATTGCGGTGGCCTATCGGGTTCTGGGGCGATTTGGCTTGTCAGCTCGATGGTTCCAAAAGGCGGCGATGATGGGGGATGGCGACGCCATGGTGGATTACGCCTATTGCCTGCAGCATGGAGCGGGTGTCAGGCCTGATCTGACTCTGGCCGAAGAGATGTATCGGCGCGCTATTGAGTCCGATCACATCTGTGAGAATGGGCGCGAGGAGGCCCTGTATTTGCTTTCGGTGATCTTGCTCCGGGATGAGTCCGATACCTCCCGCCGTGAGGCACTGAAGCTGCTGAAGGCATCAAACGTCGACGGTGACTACCTGGTCGCCCAGCGTCTTCTGGAGGATATCGCGTCCGGGATGGAGGGGGTCGCGTGCACCTGTCGTCGCCATCTGCGTCCAGGTCTGGCCCGTGTCCATTGTCCGTTGCATCACAGGCGTCGCGGTCAACCGGCCGGTTTGGCTGTCGTTGGGAAACAACCCCGTGCCGATTCCAAAACCAAACCACCGTCGGATGGAGCTGATCGTTGAGTAGGAGGCATCCAGCACCGTGATCAGTGATCGGCATGGAGACCTCATGAAACGTCGACTTCCTGTGATGCTGATTCACAGCAGTCGGACCAGTCGGAGGTGGACGCAGGCCAGGCAGACGATAAGCTCAAGCAATGCCGACGGTGTTGTGCATCGGACGCTTCCGTTTTCACTTTTACTCGGATGAACGGCTCGAACCGCCGCATGTCCATGTCCGTACACCTGAGGGCGAGTGCAAGTTCTGGCTCGAGCCGATCATCCGTTTGGCAAGCAACCGTGGTGTGCGTTCGCACGAATTGCGGCAAATCGAACGATTGGTCTTCGAGAACGAAACCCTGCTGAGGAACTCCTTCCATGAGCATCACAACCGTTGAGAGTGTGCAGACGACCGAGCCCACAGCCGTGCGCGCGTGGACCGAAGGACGCATCGTGTTCGTCGAACTGCACGACGGACGGATCGTTGGATTTCCCGCGAATCGGTTCCGAATTCTCGCTGCCGCCACGGACGATCAGTTGGCGCAGGTCCGGCTGGAATTGGATGGATACGCTCTCCGTTGGGAGGAATTGGACGAGGATCTCACGGTTCCGGGCATCGTCGCTGGCAGGTTTCAGCTGCCCCCGTAGTCAACGGTGAACCTTTGGTCCCGAAGTTCCTGAACGACGGACCTCAGGCGTCCGGCCGGGGTTTCAGGGCTGGCGGTTGACCAGGAGGCGGGGCGACCGCGAGCCAATCGAAGGCATGCTGGAGGCACCATCCTGCCGCGCCCATTGAATGGCCACGGATGCGCATCTCGCTTCAAGACAACGTTTCAGGTGCCCCGAGGTTTGTCCTCAGAACAACCGGCGTTCCTCGGTGGGGTGGCTGGGGGGCCAGACCCAGTCGAGGTCTTGGCCTTGCTGGGACTCGAAGACGCCGTTGTCGTCGGCGTGATTGGGTCCGATGCCGTAGACCGTGAATGTTCCATCGGCATTGAGGCGGTAGCGCAGCGGTTGGCCATCCATGGGGTCGAGCGGCACGGCCGGCACCCATCGCGGCACGAGGTCACCGAGGGCCTTGGGATAGCGGCCGGTCGCGAGGCGATGGCGCTCCAACCCGGCCACGGTGATGGCCAGGCGACTGGTCGTGAGGCTCCGGTCGGCCTTGGCATGGACCTTGGCCAGGCCCGGCAACAGCAAGTGCGTAAAGATCCGGTACGGATGAAACCGTCGGCCTGCCGTGTTGAAGACCGTCTGTTCGACGCGCTCGGTCTCCCAAATTGAGCCCTTGGCGGCAATGCCGCGTTCCGGGTCGCAACTCTGGAGTGCGTCGACGACCTGATCCAGCACCTTCGAGTGGTAGGCTTGGTTCTGCAACAACCACGCACTCGGAACGAGCCCCCATCCGAACGCGTTCCCACTTTCGTCGCTCTCCATTGCCTTCACGAGGCTGTCCCGCTGCTTCAGTCCTTCGAAGCGCTGTTGGAACGCGGCCAACTGCGCGTCGGACCACGCGTGCTGCGCGGTGCCGTCCCAGAAGGCGCTGAAGGCAATGCTTTGGATGGCCACCCGGACCAAGTAGCCGATCAGAGTGGGATCCTCACCCGTGAGTTCCGCGAGCCGAAGGATCGTGTCGATGTCTTCCGCCGCGCCCGCCGTGTCGCCGGTGGCCACCCGCGCCGCAGATCGCGTGCGCAACTTCACGGCCATGGACTTGTGAATGGCCAAGTGGGGTAGCAGTGCATTGGGGCCGTCGGCATAGCGGAGGTCGTACTGTGCCCGCGGGCGCCGGGTCGCCTCGGTGATCTGGTCGAGCACCGCGCGTCGGCCTTCGAAGGCATACAGCACTGCCTGCGCGGTGGGCATCCCAGCCGGCGGGATGGGCAGGTGGATGAGGTCGTTGGTCTCGCGGGGTTCGGCCCGGCCCGGCTCGTACACCGTCCGCTTCTCTCGGGGGGTGCCGGACTTCAGCAAGCTGGCCAGCGCCTCCAGGTCGGGCCCGGTGCGGCGCAATCGCTTGCCGCTTTTTGGTTCGTCGGAAGGCGGCTCCAGAAACCGCAATGCTTCCTGGAGTTCAGAGATCTTCCGCTGGCCGGTCCATCGGTAGGTAAGGCGCCCCTTCGCATCGTTCGTCGCGGTGTGGCTCAGAAGGCCGTCCATGAGCGGGTGACGGGCGAAGTTCTGGGAGTCCGGCACGCGCGGACCCACCAGCTCTTCGAAGGTCAACGGTTCGCGGCGTTGCTTGAGGTGGGCCTCGACCTCCTGCCAGGCCCAGGCCGCGCGGGTGCCCTCAATGACAAAGGCCAGCGAGATGAGCGCCACCAGGGCCACGGCGGCCAATCCTAGCCGTTTCAGAAATCGGCCCCAAACCGTCCAGAACCCCGGAGCGCCTGCGGCCACGGCCCGGCGATTCCATAAGAGCGGTGCCAACCAACCGGGCAGGGATAAAGCGAGACACAGGCCAAGTTGGGTGGAGAATGAATCCTCATCGGATACCAGGATCACGATCGCGCTCAACGCCAGCCCGGTCAGCAGGCTGACGAGAATGCTTCGCCAGAATCCGAAACGGCGGTCCTGGGTGGGCAGGAGTCTTAAACGTTGGAGCCAGTGCATGGGGGGAGGCCCCTCGGAAATTCTGTCAGTCGGGGCCGAGCCGTTGCAACGGGTCGGCCCTGACTGGCGTCCTTGGGTGGCGTCACGGTGAGACCTTCCGGCCCGGTGACAAGCCGCTAAATTCCACTGCCCCCCTCCGTCGGACTGGAGGCGACTTAAGGCGGACGGCTATTTCGATGCCGCCCCGGCCGACAGCAGGTAGGCCAGCAGGTCCAGAACCTGAGTCTGGTCGAGGCCGTTGAGCATCCCCTCGGGCATGCCCGACACCGGATGCAGCCGGCGTGCGCGGATCTCGGACACGGGCAAAGTCACGGGATCGTCGGCACCCACTGGCCGCAAGACCACCGCTTGGGCGGTCTCGGATTCGATACGGCCGACCAGCGTCTGGCCTGAGCGGGTTTCGAGTTCGGTTTGGGCATATTTCGGAGCGATGACCTTGGAGGGCTCCAGCAGCGACTCCAGAAGTTGGCTCGCGCTAGCCCGCCGGCCGATGCCTATCAGGTCGGGGCCCACGCTGCCGCCCTCGCCGTCGCGCCGGTGGCATTGCAAGCAGCCGAGGGCATTGAAGTGGGCCTTGCCCGCTTCGGGTGATCGACCCTGGGGCGCGGTCTGGGCACTTGAAAGGTCTCCGGCGAAGTCGGCCACCCGCCATTCCCGACTCGCAGCGGCACCGGAGGGCATCACGGCGATCCAAGCCCGCATCAGGGCCACGGAGCGCTCGTCTACGGTGTTGATGGCCAGTGGGGGCATCTGGCCGCGGCCTCGCACCGATAGCCGGTGGAGGAGCACCGACC
>JAPLUH010000227.1 GCA_026397675.1 Verrucomicrobiota bacterium | reverse complement strand
CGAAATCGATCCCGCCGGTTTGGTGGGCGCGGATGCGCAACCCATCCCGCTCTCCGGCCAGCAACGCCTGCGGATGACGCCCTCGCAGGGCAATGGCCTCGGCGATTTCTCGGGCCGGCCGGATGCCGGTAGCCCCGTTGCTCAAGGCTTCGAGCATGGTCGAGGTGGCTCTCAGCACGTCAAAGACGACGCAGGTCACGCCCGAAAGATCCTGGCGGGCGATGGCCTCGTACTCCGTCGGCGAGAAAAGCACTCGCACCGAGGGAGCGGGTCGGACGGCGGCTATTGTAGGATGGCTCACGGTTTGCCGAAGCAGTGGAGGGCCTTGGCGGTCCGAACGAAGAGGTTCCCGTGGCTCAAGGCGACGCTGCCTTTGCAGGGGGCCTCGCCGGTGAAGGCATGGCTAGAGAGCACCTCGAAGGTCTTGCCGGCGCTCAACGCAAACACGGTGCCTGCTTCGTCATGGCAATAAAGTTTGCTGTCGGCTGCCGACAAGGAACCCCAAATGGGGCCGTTGCCCGGGATTTTGCCTGACCAGATTTTCTGGCCGTTGGCCGGATCGAGCTTACTAACGATCCTCTTTTGTCCGTCGAGGACGAACAGGTGCCCATCGAGCACACAAGGGGTGCTCCAGTCGGTGGGGGCTTCCTTGAAATCCCAGGCGCGATGGGTGGTGGTTACATCTCCTTTGCCGCCCGGTTTGAACGCCACCACGGGTTGGCCCTTGGGCCCCGAAGCGAGAATGTATCCGCCGGCGATCACCGGTGAGGTGACGATGCGATACCAGTCCTCGCGTTTCTCATAGAGGCGGGCACGCCAGATCTCGGAACCGTCCTTGGGCCGGTGCCCGCTAACGTGGTCTCCACCGACGACAATTAACTCGGTTCCGTTCGGCCCTTGGAAGGGCACCGGTGTGGCGTAGGATTCACTGCTTTCTTTTGTGGAATCGGTAGCTCGAAGTGTTTTCCACAGGTCTTTGCCGGTCTTGGGATCAATGCACAGCAGGAATGAATCCCGCTCAGGCTTGCCGTCGAAGCGCGGGTAGTCGGGCGGAACTTCCCGGCGCTGCAGGATTGCCAAGTAGAGGCGGCCATCGTGCAACAGCGGGCTGGCTCCGTAGATCCACATGAGACCCAAGCTCCCGAAGTCTTTGCTGAGATTCCGCGACCAAAGGGGCTTTCCATCGAGATCGAAGGCCGCGAAGTCGCCCGTGCCGAACAGCGCGTAAACCCGTTTGCCATCGGTCACGGGTGAGGGGGCACAGGTATTGTTGCGGCCCACTTCCTTGTCGCCCAGGCCGACATTTCGGCTCCAGAGAACTTTGCCCGAGGTTCGATCCAGGCAAATGAGTTGCAGGTTTTTCTGCTCATCGGGGGACGTGAGAAAAACCCGGTTCCCGCTCACCACAGGAGTGGAACCGGCCTTCCCCGGCAAGGGGGTGCTCCACCGAAGAGTCTCCGGACCGAGAGTGTTGGGTAAGCCACTCATGCGGATCGAACCGTCTTGGTTGGGGCCTCGCCACTGGGGCCAGTCCGCCGTCGAGGCCGCCGACAGGCACAGGGTGAGAGTGGAAGAGAGGACGAGAAGAGACCGGAGGTTCATGGCTTCAACGAGGTGCTGGTGGGGATCATCGGTTTCAAGAGCGTGGATGGCTGTCTCAAAGATGACGAATGTGAGCCTTGTACTTCTTCAGCAGACAATCGTTGTGGTCGTCTCCCTGCGTGTTGCTGCTAATGTAAATCTCCGGTTCCACGCCCCGCCGAACCAACTGTTCAATCGCATGAACCACGATGAGGTTGATGATGAGGATGCCGGTGATCGTCGAGGGCGGTCCGATGCGGTGAGGGAAGCCTTCGATGCTCATGGCGGCATCGCCATCGACCCCGCAATTGTCGATCACCAAGTCTGCGACATCCGCCAGGCGCTTTCCGGAAGGGTGCCGCGAGGGCCAGCGCCGTGTCTGATCCATATTAGTAATGGCCACGGTCTTCAAACCGCGGGACTTGGCTTCCAGCACCATTTCGATCGGAACCGCATTGCGCCCTCCGTTGGAGGCCACGACCAGCAAATCACCGGGGGCGACGGGGTATTGATCGAGGATGGTCTTGGCTCGCCCTTGCTCCCTCTCCAGATAGGTCGCCTCGGTGGCGTTGAGGTGCATCATGAGGGTTTCCTCGAGGATCGGAACAGCTCTGGCCAGGTGGCCGGCGCGGTAGAAGATTTCCTCAGCGACCATGTGGGAATGACCGGTGCCGAAGGCGTACAGAAACCCCTTGGCTGCGAGCGAGTTGGCCAGCCAGTCACCGGCGGTCGTGATGGAGGTCCGTTGAGTGTCGGCGACACGGTCGAACTGGTTGCGAGCGACGGAGACGAATTGATCGTAAGCGGACATCTTCTGCTGTTGAACGCCTTTGGCCCGGGCGGGGCAATCCAAAATTCCAACCAGTTGGGATAAGTGTCTAAAACTGTCGCCAAAAACGGCGTCCAAGTTGCCCCGATGAAGGCTCGATTCGAATCCGATACAGGATGTTCGCCCCGATGCGGAGTTTGACCCCTGTCAAAGTGCACCCATAGTGTTTCCAACGATGTTGGTCGCACTTGAGACGCAGGCTGGGATCCCTGAGGCAATTTCGGTTGCCGATTGGGAGCCTGTGATCGCCCCTGCTCGGGAATTTCTGGGTCGGGTATCGGCCATGATGGAGGCTCAGGTCGACGAGTTCGATTCGGAGATCGCCGAGTACGCCCGCTATGCATTGGAAAACCAAGGCAAGCAACTACGGCCAACCCTCGTGGCTTTGGCGGGCGGAACCGTGGGCTCACTGACCGACGATTCCGTGGCCGTGGCTGTGATCATTGAAATGATCCACTTGGCCACTCTAGTCCACGACGACATCATGGACGAAGCCAGCATGCGTCGTCGCAAAGCAACCCTTGCTGCCAAGTGGGGTAATCAGGTCGCTGTTCTCTTAGGGGATTGTTTATTTGCTCATGCACTCAAACTGGCGGCCGGACTCCCCAGTGCTGAGGTATCGCGGTTGGTGGCTTCCTCCAGTGGTCGAGTGTGCGCGGGCGAAATTCTCCAAAGCCATCGTCGTCGTCGTTGGGCGGTCGAGCGCGCCGATTACTTCAAGGTGATCGAAATGAAGACGGCCGAATTGTTTGCGCTGTCTTGCGATCTCGGGGCTCGCCTCTCTGGGGGCACCCCCGAAGAAATCGCCGCACTGCGAAGCTACGGGATGTCTTTAGGGACCGCGTACCAGATCTACGACGACTGCCTCGATCTCTACGGTGCAGAATCCTCTGCCGGCAAATCCCTGGGCACGGACCTCGCGAGCGGCAAGGTGACCCTGCCGCTCATCATGGGTCTGGATCACGCCAAGCCAGCAGAACGTGAAAAACTCATTGGGTGGCTCGAGGATTGGCAGCCCGACTATTTTCCGCAGGTGCGAGACCTCCTAGAACAGCATCAAGCCTTGGAACGATCTCGGGAGGTGATCGGAAAGATTTTGAACGATTCGGATGCTGCGTTGTCGACTCTCAAGTCCGGACCGCAGGTCGAAGCCTTGTATGCGCTCAGTCGTTTTCTGGCGCGACAAACCGACTTGCTCGCCGGCTCTTGAGCCGTGAGCGTCGCAGCATTGATGGATCCAATCGCCGAGTCGACCGAGTCGACCATATTGGCCCGATCTACCCCGAACGCCGAAGAGGCGTCCGAGGCGGTGCGTCGCGTTCGTCGGGCTAAGGCAGGTGATCTCGCGGCCTACGACCAGCTGGTTCATCAGTTCCAGGAGCGGATTTATGGGCTTTGCTACCACATGACATCCAATCACGAGGATGCTCATGACCTGGCCCAGGACACGTTCGTGAAGGCCTGGCAGGCCCTTAAGAGTTTCAAGGGCGACTCCAGTTTCTATACATGGATCTACCGGATAGCGGTCAACACCTGCCTCAACCACCTCAAGCTCCGCCGGAATCGCACCCCGCATCTCAGTCTCAATGATTTGGATCTCCAGCCAGAGAACCATCCCGACTTGGTGGCCCTGGTCTCGGACAAGACTCCTCGGCGTGAAGCCAATCTTGCAGAACTTCAGCGTCGGTTGAACGAAGCCATCCTCAAGCTGTCAGAAGATCATCGAACCGTGGTGACACTGCATGATATCCAAGGGTTGCCCCACGATCAGATCGCCAAGATTCTCGGGGTGAATCCAGGCACGGTTCGATCGAGGCTTTTCTATGCTCACCAACAGCTTCAAGGGTCGCTGGCGGATTGGGTGAAGTAACTCATTTTTCAAGTGTAACGCAGGCTATGATCGACGACGAACCCTCCAAGAGACTGCAACAGTTGCTCCGTTTGAAGCGTCATGAAACACCGCCTCCGGGTTATTTCAACGAGTTCTCGGACACGGTGTTGGATCGTATTCGTGCCCTAGAATCGGAACGAGCCATCCCCAAATGGCGTCGCTGGTTTTCTCGCGGATCGCAATCCTCCAATGGCCCGATCACGGAATCCGGTCTCTGGTTTGTAGGGGGGTGGAATACCGCCATCGGTTTGTCGATGTTGGTAGCTACGGTGGGTGGGCTCTACTGGGCTTCCCTTCTGACAAACTCAGAAGGGATGCCCGACAATTCACCGCAACAGGCTGCTCGTCTGGGCCATCCCTCAGTGGTTGCACCAGCGGCTTCCACAGTGGGAACAGGGCTGGCGGCCAAATCGATGCCCGAATTAGTTGAACCCCGAAGCGTTCAATTCCACCCCGTGACGGTTTCGATGTCGGGTTCTTCGCCCGAATTGTCGTCAACCAACCCTTTGCCTTCCGGTTTGTTTCAGTTGCCGGGGGCCTCAGGGGGTGGTTCCGAGGCTTATCGGGTTCGTTTTGGTAACAGTCCTCGATAGCCGTCGTTGGCTTTCAGGAGGGCCTACGGTGCAGTGGCCGGCTGGCGTCTCTTGAAACACCGTTGCGACCGAAGATTTGCGCAGGGGTGGGCGGGAGTTTTCTGGCCCCCCCCTGTTTGTCTTCGAAAAGCCAACGGGCCGCCTGCGAAATCACAGGCGGCCCATTTACAAAGGCCCGAATTCGGCGACTCGAGCCGTAGATTAGCTCGTGCGGACGAAGAAGACGGTGAACTTCTGGTTTCCGCTGCCGAAGGTCCAAGTCAGGCGCCCCGTTTCATTGACCAATGCGTCGAGCGATTGCTTGGAACCTTGAAGTTCTGTCCCGAGCAAATAGCGGCCGTCGGTCCGTGTCCAGCTGCCGTCGAAGGACTTCAGTCCCTGGATGAAGTCGATGCCGGGCGGCAGCTTGGCCACCTTGGCCGCTTTGGGTTGGGTTGCCTGGGCCGCCGGGGTTCCGGCCGACGAGGGGCGCAGACCATATCGGGCCATGTAGGCGTTCTGGGTCGTGGTCGGATTAGGAGCTGAGGGATCGCCGCCCTCCGGGTTGGCCGCAGCCACCGGGGCGGCCGGAGGGGCGATCTTGATGGAGAAGCGGCCGTCCGTATAAGCCACCAGAGTCGCTCCCGAAAGAATTGGGCCCAAAGCCGCGCGAATGCTCCGCATCTCCGCGGGGCTCAAGTTGAGGCGTTCGCGCTTGAGTTGGGTGAAGACGGTGCCCGGATCCATCCGCCAGCGGCCGAGGATTTTCTCGTCTTCATAGCGGGGCGAAATCCCAGTTTCGAGGTACTTGCGGAAGTCCTTCAGGTCCACCTTCGCGAAAGTTTCCCGCAGGGTGGGGCTGAACATCACGGCCGCCGCCTTCGGGTGGTTGACCATGGCGGACAAGGCGGGCTTGCTTTGGATCAGCTTGAGGAATTCGGCATCAGAACCGATTTCTGCAAATTCTTGCTGGGCGCCGAGGGCCAGAAACGGAGGGTAATTTTCAGCGCGGCCCTGGACGAGCGGGTTGGCATGTAGAATGCCCAAGATATCCGAGACCTCGTAGTACTTGGCTGGCGAATTGTCCATCGCAGCAAAGGTGCGGGCACAACCGGTGGATTCCATTTCGCTGCGCAATTGGGCGATGTAGCGCACCGGGGTGGCCTCGCCCGTGTCGCTGGTAACTTGGGTGATCAGGTAGCCTTGTCGGTAGACGAAGTTCCCCACGCTAAAGAAAATGCAAATGCCGGAGATGAGTCCCACGAAGAGTCCGATGGCTTGGTTCATCCGTTCGAAGGCAGCCCGCGTCTGCTCATCGGTGCGGTACTTGAAGAACAGTTCCACCGGTCGGTGTGCCGCCACTCCGATGACCAGGAAGATGAGTGTCAAGAGACTGAAGACAATCACCCCGGGCAGGAGTGTGAGGTCGATGAAGTCCTTGACCCCCATTAAGGCGAGTCCGGCACCCACCAGTCCACTGACAACGCCTGCAAGCATCAAACTCAGCGCAGCGCCAATGAAGCCGACGCCCCAACGAATAGCGCCAGCCTGATGGCCCAACAGGCCAAACCCGCCCACTAAAGCGATTGCTACGACCCAGATAAGCATTCCGTTAGGCTAGAAAGTTCTGTGCCAACGCGCACGCTGAAAATCCAGTTCCTGCAAGTCTTGCGAATCAGGCAGTTGGTTTCCATGGTTTGTCAGCATGAGTCTTTTGCCCTTTGGAGAATTGCCGCCCTATCGCCCTCGACGCTTTGTGCCGGCAGTCTTGGCTTTGGGAGATTGGGAGGCCGTGGCTCCATTGTTTGATCAACTCGAAGCCCGAGCGGCCGGTTGCGCCACTGTGGCCGAGTTGGAACGGTGGTTGTTGGATGCCGGTGAATTGGCCGCCGCTCTCGATGAAGAACGGGCCCGTCGGTACATCGCCAAGACCTGCCACACCGACAACGCCGAGGCTGAGAAGGCCTACTTGCATTTCGTGGAGGTGATGGATCCCGCGCTCAAGCCGCGCCAGTTTGCCATGGCCGAGTTGTTCTTGAAGCACCCGCTTCGGTCCCAGTTGCCTCGGGCCAAGTATGAGGTCTTTGATCGGGCGACGGCCCTTCAGGTGGAATTATACCGTCCGGAAAATATCCCCCTGGAGACCGAAGAGGCCAAGGTGGGTAACGAGTACAATAAACTCAGTGGCAGCCTGACGGTAAATTTCCGGGGCGAGGAGACGACGCTCGTGGCTATGGGGCGCTTTCAGGAAGACCCCGATCGAGCCGTGCGTGAAGAGGCCTGGAAATCGGTGGCCGGTCGCCGAGTTCAGGAGGCCGATCGTTTTGATGCGTTCCTCGATGAGTTGATTCGCATCCGTCACCAAATTGCCCTCAATGCCGGGTTCCCGGACTACGTGGCCTATGCCTACCGGATGCGGGGACGCTTTGACTACGGGCCGGAGGATTGCCGCAAGTTTCACGACGCCATTGAAACGGAGGTCATGCCCATCTTTCGGCGGTTGCAGTCGGAGCGTTGCCACAAGCTCGGGGTAGAGCGCTTGCGGCCGTGGGACACACAAGTGGATCCCTTGAACCGTCCGCCGCTGAAGCCCTTTTCCACCTCAGCGGAAATGGAAACCGGGGTTCAGAGTGTTTTCGACCGCATGAACCCTGAGTTGGCGGCCGGATTCCGTGGGATGAGGGAGAAGCGCTTGCTCGATTTGGACAACCGCAAGGGCAAGGCCCCGGGTGGCTACCAATACACGCTGAGCGAGGCGCGTTTGCCCTTCATTTTCATGAACTCAGTCGGCCTTCAGCGCGATCTGGAGACCATGCTCCATGAGGCCGGGCATGCCTTTCATGCACTGGCCTGTCGGGAGCAGGATTTGCCGCTCTATCGCGAGGCACCCATTGAGTTTTGCGAGGTGGCCTCCATGGCCATGGAACTGCTCGGGGCGGAACATCTGGATGTGTTCTACAGTCCGACCGACGCGCTGCGGGCTCGGACGGTTCATCTCGAGGGAGTCATTGGAGTCTTTCCGTGGATTGCCACCATCGATGCCTTCCAGCATTGGATTTACTCTCATCCCAACCATACCCGCGACGAACGTCGGGCAGCCTGGCTGGCGTTGATGGACCGGTTTGGCGGAGACATCGACTGGTCTGGGTGCGAATCGGCCCGTGCCAACCTCTGGCACAAGCAACTCCATGTCTTTCTGTACCCCTTCTACTACGTCGAGTACGGCATCGCCCAATTGGGTGCATTGCAAGTTTGGGTCAATGCTCAGCGGGATCCGGTGAAGGCTCTGGCCGATTATCAAGCGGGATTGGCTCTCGGTGGTAGTCGCCCGTTGCCGGAACTCTTCGCCAAGGCCGGTTGCCGTTTTGACTTCGGCCGCGAAACCGTCCAGCCGCTCGTGGCCCGGGTTTCGGAAGCCTTGGATCGACTGGCGGCCTGCTGACCCGTCGGTCGACGGTCGGCTTCAGTACGCCTCGGCGAGGACTTGCAGCAATACCTCGTCGGGCAGGCCGATGGGGTTGCCCTTCATGCTGCTGGAGGCTTGGGCGGCCCGGACCAG
>JAPLUH010000350.1 GCA_026397675.1 Verrucomicrobiota bacterium | reverse complement strand
TGGGGTCCTTCACACGGTCTTGGGTGTCCGAATCCATCAGGTCATATTCGAAGCCATTGGAAACCAGCAGGTCTTCGTAGCCGTCGAGGTCGACATCCAGAAAGACGGGGCACCAACTCCAATCACTGGCCGCGAGGCCGGCACTCAAGGCCGCCTCGACATAGCGCCCGCCGGGTCGTCCGAGGAAGAGCATGTTGCGATTGAATTGGGGGCGCCCAGTCCGACTTTCCCGAGCAACCGGATCCGGCGGAGTCTTACCCAACTGGCGCAGGCGCCGCTCGTGGCGGGTGGCCAACAAATCCACGACGAGGATGTCGTCATGGCCATCGCGGTCCACATCCGCCACATCGATGCCCATGGAGTTGAAGCACGTGTGTCGCAACGTTTGGGCAGGGGCTGCGCGGAACTGACCACGCCCGTCGTTGAACCAAAGCCGATCTGGAGAAGCGAAATCGTTGGAGACGTAAAGGTCCGGAGATCCGTCCCCATCGAGGTCGCGGAAGACCACGGCCAGACCCCAGTCCCGAGTCATGGGCTCAGGCTTGCCTTGGTCATCGAGGAACACACCCGGCTCGGCCTGCACCGGCGTGAAACGTCCGTGACCGTCGTTGCGGTAGAGCGCATCGGCTTCGGGCAGTTCGACCACTTCGCCGTCCGGCATCACTTCGAATCGATCCCGAAAACGGGGATCGGTGGTGGGGATGCCGTTGACCTGGCTGACCACCCAACGCCCTCCCTGCTGGCTCATGGCGAAGCGCGTCGAGGGGTCGATCATGTGCATCACATCAAGGTAATGGACACAGTAGAGGTCGAGGTCTCCATCACCATCCATGTCGGCCAGAGCCATCGATGTGCCGGTGGTGTGGCGGTACAGGCCGCTGTCGCGCTTCTCAGTCCAGCGACCGTGGCCATCATTGAGGAAGAGTCGCGTGCCAGCAGCGATGCCGTTGACGAGCAGGTCTAGGTCGGCATCGCCGTCCACATCGACCAACACCGCGCCGGTGGACATCTGACCCAGGCACGCAGCGTCACCCAAGGGCATGGGCTCGAAGCGCCACTGGCCCAGGTTGCGATACAACTGGTTGGTGCCATGGAGGCTACAAAGGTACACGTCCGGGCGGCCGTCGCCGTCCACATCTCCGATTGCCACGCCCGAACCATTGTGGGCGACCGCATTGGTAAAGTAAGCGTCACCCGTCAGGCGATTGGTGAACGTCACACCGGTGATCGCCGGATCCATCAATGTGAATCCCGACCGCTGGCCCGAGATCGCCGGCAAGGCCGTGGCACGCACCTGAGCCTCAGCTCCCGACAATGCCAGAGTTCCGGCGGCCACAAGGAAACCCAAGACCAACCAATGGAAGATCTGGCTGGCTGGACCCACAGTTCTAGATCGGTTAACGGGCATGGCGGAGCAGAAAGATTGGTCGAGACCGAAGAGGCCTTCAACGCTGCTTCAGCCACAGAATCGCCTCCCGCTGCCAAGTGTCCCACGAAGCGCCCTGATAGCCATGGAGGCCGTGGCCGCCGTCGGGCAATTCGATGAGCTTGCTGGAAACCCTTTGAGCCTGAAGTGCCTTGTAATAAAGACGGCTGTTGTCGATGAGCACCGCCTGATCATCCACGGCGTGAGCCAGGAATGCAGGAGGCGTCTGCCGGGTAACTTGCCGTTCGCAGGAGAACCGTTGGATTTCCTCCAAGGTGGGTTTCTTGCCCAAGAGATTGTCGCGAGAACCTCCGTGACCGAGTTCTCCCAAGGAAACCACAGGGTAAATTAGAATCGTGAAATCCGGCCGAGAACTCTGACCCGCGATCGTCTCGGCGGCTTCGGGTTTGCCCAAGTCAAACAGCGTACTCGCCGTGGCCGCCAAATGACCGCCGGCAGAAAAACCGATGATGCCTACCCGCTTCGGATCGATCTGCCATTGGCGGGCGTTCAGTCGGACGGTGCGGATGGCCTGTTGGGCATCCAAAAGCGGCACCTTCGATCGGCCCGCAGGCAGGCGATATTCCAGCACGACGCCCATGATGCCGTGCAAATTGAGCCAGCGCGCGATCCCGTGTCCCTCTGGCCCGGTCACCACTCCGCCGTAGCCTCCGCCCGGACAAATAATCACGGCCATCCCGTTGGGCTTCGGGGCCGGATGGACGGTCAGGCCGGAGTTTTCCGGGCTCACCAAACCGCCGGAGCCATCCGGAGCCTGGCCGGGCCAGAGCGGGAGTTTGGGCGGCGCGGCCGGTTCTGCAGAAAAAACAGAAAGTCCCGAAATGCTCAAGACGACGGCCAAGAGTGCGGGAAGGGATTTCCAACGGGGATGCACGCCGCCGATAGAGCCCGAGTCGGAATTAAAAAGAAACCTCGAGATGCGGTTGGTGATCGAGATTCCAGCGGCGGCGATTGGCCTCGGTGTCCTCCACGAGTTGGGAGTTCCGCTGGCTGGCGGCGTGGCCATCGGTGAACAAAATATTGGCTCCGCCATTGTGGCGCTCCTTCGAGGGTTCGCTGCTAATGGACAGGAGGAATGAAAAGTATTGGAGGTACCCCGGCTGCGGCATGGAATCGGCGATGGCGATCATGTCCGATGGGGCCACGACACGCTCCTCGGGCACCTGAGCCACCTCTTGGCCCGGACTCACCACAAATCCCAGACCCAGATTTTCATACCACAAGGTCTTGTTGACCGATCCGACCCCAAAGCCGTTGTAGCCGTAGCTCACACCCACCTGCTTGTCGGGCCCGGTGGGGCCGCGCATGTAGGCATTGCCGAAGGCCCAGACGATGGACTGCTCCAGAGGCCATTCGCCCTTGAAGGTGGGGCATTTCAGGACATTCGTGCTGCGCGCGAGGTCCGGCATAATCGCCGTGAACCAAGTGTTGGTGGTATTGGCATCCACCGTGTGCGGGAACACGCGATGATCGATGCGGTACATCGACAAGGCCAAGCCGACTTGATGCAAATTGCTTTTGCAGCGGGTGCTTAGGGCGGCGGTCTTGGCCCGCGACAACGAGGGCAACAGCAGCGCGGCCAAGATGGCTATAATGGCGATGACCACCAGCAGCTCGATGAGCGTGAAGGCCGAGCGGAATGATCGGGACGAACGTATCGAGACAGACGCACCAGCACCCCCGGACCAACGGGGCGACCGGCGCGATCGGGAGGATGAAGCCTGAGGGTTCAAGTCCGAAGTTGAATCACTGGCTGAGCACCCACTGCTGTACCGTGACTGCACCCACTTTAAAGCTCCCGGCTCCAAAGTCGATTCCCAGGACCATGAACCCCGCCCTTTGAGAGGCCGATTCAGCGATCCGTGCGGAACAGGTTTACCGGCATCCCTTCGGCCGTGAACAGGTTGGGGATGGCATCGCACGCGAAGGCGAAGCGGACGGCGACCGGTGTGGGCACCTCTGGGCTGGAGACCACGACCGACTTGCCCTCGATCACCGCCGTGCCGTCGACGAACCGTCCATCAGAACCAGCGACCTTAAAGTGCGTGGGTGGGCCCCCGCGCGAGATCAACGTGGTGGGTACCGAGTCGAACTCCACCCGGACCGATGATCCATCGATACGATGCGAGCGGTACGTAGGGCTGCGGTGATTCAGACCTGTCGCACCATAGGTCTCGGCCAAGGCATAATGGGCCAGTCGATCACCCACCTCACGCTTCATCTGCGGATGGATGTCCTTCACGTTGTCCACCAAGTCGCTGGTGACCACCATGCCGGTCTTGGGATGCGCGGCCGCCAGGGTTTGCGCCTCGCGCAGGAAGGCCGCCCGGGTCGGGTCGTCGTAGGTGTACGGGGCGATTTGGGCGAAGTAGAACGGCAGCTCGGATTTCCACGCCGCGCGCCAACCGTCGATCATCCGGGTGAAGAGCTTCCGGTAGGTGCCGTGGGTAGAGACGTTGCTCTCGCCCTGATACCAAATGACGCCGGCGATGCGGAACGGGGTGATGGGGTGGATCATGGCATTGAACGCCAACCCCGGCTCGTGCGGCCACCAGGGGAGGGGCTTAATTTTCGCGGCGCCGGCCCGGAGGTCCGGGTCGTCTTCAATGATGCCGCGCGGCGTCCAGACCTCCGCTGGAGTACCGCCCCAGTTGCTGTTAATCAGGCCTACGGGTACTGCCAGCTTCTCGTTGAGGCGCTTGCCGAAGAAATAGCCAATCGCACTGAAGTGAAGCATCTCCTCCGGGGTGCAAACGACCCATCGGGCCGTCAAGTGATCCTGCGGTGTCTCGGACGTGGCCTTCGGTATGTAAAAGAACCGGATCATGGAGTTCGTGGCCCGCGGGGCCTCCTCCTTGCACTGACGCAATCCCTGGTCGCCCGACCACTCCATGTTGCTCTGGCCGCTGCAAACCCACACCTCGCCGACCAGCACATCCTCGAGCACGATCTCAGTGCTACCCTTAATTCGCAGGGTGTGAGGTCCGCCGGCCTGCGGGGTCTGGATCTCGGTCGCCCAGCGCCCACCGTTGGAGGCCGTGGCCTTCCATGTATTCGTAGACCAGCTGACCGACACGGTCACCGTCTCGGCGGCCCCGGCCCACCCCCACAGGGTGACATTGGTATGCTGCTGGAGCACCATGTGCGAACCGATGACCGCGGGCAGGCGCACGGCGGCGGCGAGCGGACCGGCGCACAGGCCTAGAGCAGCGAAGAAGAGGAGCAGTCGTTTCATGACAGGGAGAGGCGTGGGTATTCGACGGATCGAGGGATTGAGTGACGGTTCTCCAGCCCGGGATCTCAGACAAGTCGGAAACCCAAGTCCAGAATCGGGTCCGCAATCCGTATCTGCCCCGTCACG
>JAPLUH010000117.1 GCA_026397675.1 Verrucomicrobiota bacterium | reverse complement strand
CCGGTTGTTCAAGGACTCCAACGAAAAGGGTGACCGCAGTGTGCTCGATGCCGTCTTGTCCGACGCGCAAAGCCTGCGCCGGCAAATTAGCCTTAACGACCGCCGCAAGCTCGACGAGTACCTCGATTCCGTTCGTGACGTGGAGCAGCGCATCGACACTGCCGGCAAGAAGGGCGAACTGCAGGGCTGGCGGCCGACCTTGTCGAAGCCCAACATGGCCCGCCCGGCGGACGGCATTCCGCAGGACATCGCCGAGCACATGAAGCTCATGTGCGATATCTTGGTGCTCGGGTTCCAAACCGACACGACGCGGATCACCACGCTGAAGCTCAACAACGACCACAGTTCGCTGCGGTTTCCGAATCTTGGTGTGGACTACATGATCCACCATTTGCTCTCGCACAGCGATTCGGCCGACTGGCTCAAGGTGAACCAGTTCTTCGTGAAGCAATTGGCCTACATCGCCCGCAAACTAGACGCCATTCAGGAAGGGGAACGCACCCTGCTCGACAACACGATGCTGCTGTATTGCTCCTCGATGCTAAACGGCAACCACGATGCCAACCAATTGCCGGTGGTGTTGGTCGGCGGTGGCGGCGGTCGCATCCGAGGTGGTCGCGTTCTCGACTACAAGGAAAAGCCTAATCGCCAAATGTGCCGCTTGTTCTTGTCGATGATGGACAAGATGGACGTCCGGCCTGGCACCTTTGGCGACGCCCGACAGGCGCTCGACGAAGTATAGTGGGGCTCCGCGGGATCAGTCCGCGCTCGCAGGGAACGTTGGGACAGGAGGGGCTTTCCAGCGCTATCGCGCTGGGGGGACTAGGATGTCGATGTTCCTATGCTCGCCGCGGACTGATCCCGCTCCGCTGCGGGGTCGGTCCCACCTATTTACACAAAAGGGGACACTCCTTACTACACAGCTGCCGTTGCGATGGCTCCGCAGAACCATGCCTGCGCTCGCAGGGAACGTGGGGACGGGTGGAGCTTTCGCGCTGGCGCGCGAGGGGGAATAGGGTGTTCACGTTCCGATGCGCGCTTCGGCCCGGTCCCGCTGCCGCTTGGGGTTCCCCTCCGCTGCGGGTTTTGAAGAGGGGCCCCGGTCGGCGGAAGCGGAAGTCTCGGGGTCCGTGTCTCGGGAGCAGGTCGGATGCTCCCAGGCCGGTGTTGAAACTCCCCCCGGGAATTCAGGGAAGGAGCAGTCGGCGGAGGGCGTCGTAGTCGCTGACCACGGCGGTGGCGTCTTGAAGCTTCTCGGCCGGCAGGGTATTGGTGATGCCGATGACGCGCATGCCCGCCGCGCGGGCAGCGGCGACTCCGGCGGCGGAGTCTTCGATGACGACGCAGTTGGCCGGGGGCACTCCGAGTAAGCTCGCAGTGTGCAGGAAGATGTCGGGTGCTGGTTTGCCTTTGGTCACATCCTGGGCGCTGACTACCTTTTCGAAATGGGGCCGTAGCCCTCGCATCGCCAGTACGGCGGCGATCACTTCGTGGTTCGATCCCGAGGCCAAAGCCACCCGGGTTTGTCGAGCGAGGTCGGACACCAGGGCAGGGATAGGCGGGAAGATGGGTTGGGTGGCTTCGAGCAAGGTCATGAAGCGACCCTGTTTCCAAGCCATCAGCTCGTCGAAGGGTTGGGGCGGTGAGTGCCGGGCGATGAAGTCCAGCCACAGCGCTTTGTCGGAGCGGCCGTAATAATCAGGGAAGTGGAAGCCGTGGTTTGAGCCGTAGCCCATTTCCTCGAAGACTACCTGGAAGGCTTTTTCGTGCAGCGGTTCGCTGTCCACGATCACTCCATCCATATCGAATATCACCGCCGCGTAAGGTCGCATTGCGGGGAGATTGCGCCCGGGACACCGGCTGGGGTGCAAGCGGGAAACGAAGATCTCAGGGAATCCCCTCGGTTTGGTTTCGGGCTCTCCAAATCCTGCCCATTACTGCGCGATGCAGTAGAGGGCGTTGTGGGTGCGGACGAAGATCTCGCCGCCCGAGAAGGCTGGGGTGGAGTTGGAGAGTTCGCCCAGAGGGTTGGAGGCGATGAGCTCGTACTTCGGCGCGGCCTTGAGGACCAAGGTGTCGCCCGACTGATTGACGAGGTAAATTCGGTTACCGACACGGACGCCCGTGGCCCAAGTGGCGCTGGCTCCTCCGGAGGCCGGGAGACGCTCCTCGAAAACCATCTTACCGTCGGACATCCGGTAGCACTGGAAGAATCCGTCGGTGACGCTCACATAGGCGTGACCCTCATGAATAATGGGCGATCCGATGGTGTGCTTCTTCATGCGCTGCTCGTGGAAGAGCCGATGGCCGGTCCGGTCGCCCTCGCCGCCAGGTGCAATGGCCACCATGCCGCCGAAGAATCCGCCCATGGTCAGGAGTGTGCCCTCGCCGAAGGTGGTGGAACTGTACACCAGCGGGTTGATGCCGTCGGTGGCCCAGAGTTCGTGGCCGTCGGCCGGGGCGAAGGCGCGGATCTTGTTGGCGACGGGCAGGATGAGTTCATCGCGTCCCTTGGCCCGGATGACCAGCGGGGTGCTGAAGGTGCCCAAGGCCCCGTCGTTCTTTCCGGCGAATCCATCGAAACGCTCCGCGGGATGCTGCTCTTTGAGGGCAACCTTCCACTGCTGTTTCCCGGTTTTTTTGTCCAAAGCATACAATGCGGAAAATTCGCCGGGGCCGTGGTAGACGATCACTCGATCTCCGTGGATCACGGGCGAGGAGCCTTGTCCCCATTCGTGGCGCTGCTTGCCGAGGTCGGCCTTCCAGAGGGTCTTGCCCGCGAAGTCGTAGGCCACGATGCCGGCCGATCCGAAACTGGCGACGACCCGTTGTCCGTCGGTGACCGGCGAGGCGGCGCAGTGCGGGTTGGTCTTGTGGTGCGGGTCGGTTTCATCGAAGGCCACACTTTGTTGCCAGCGGAGTTGGCCTGTCTTCCGATCAAAGGCCATGAGTGTCCGCTGCTTGCCGTCCTGCAGGGCTTGGGTGATGAACACCGTCTTGCCCCAGACAATCGGCGACGAGTTTCCGGCTTCGGGTAGTACGGTGCGCCACTGCACGTGTTCGGTCTTGCTCCAGTGTTCTGGAAAGCGGGTCTCGGGCGTGGTGTTGTCTTGGTTGGGTCCCCGCCAAGAGGGCCAGTCAGCCCCGAACAGAGTTCCAGTGATGGATCCCAAGAATACGAAGCGGGCGAGGGCGACGCGGAGGGAGTTCATGGAGTGAGAGTCTCCACGACGCGGCCGGCTTCGCCAAGCCGACAGACACCCTCCCTCCGGATCTTTCCGCGGAGGCATGGAATTGGGATGAGTCTGTTTCTGGAAGGAGCGCGTTAGGAGTGCCCCAACGGGTCACCGAGCCCCTCGGTCTAATACGACAGTCTCTGGGTGGGTATGGGTTGCTTTGTTGGGGCACAGAGCAAAGTCCCGCTGGCCAGGAATCGCGGGGCGGAAGGCGCAGGGTGGGGTTGAGAGTTCTCTAGCCAGTGCGGCCAAATCGCTTTTCCAAATCCCGCCAGCCCATCTCGATCATCGTGGGACGACCGTGCGGGCAGGTGTAGGGCATGGAGCACTTCTTGAGGTCGACGATGAGTTGATCGAGTTCTCGCCCCGAGAGCGGGTCGTTGGCCTTGACCGCATGACGACAAACCGTTTTGGCGATCACGTCCTCGCCCAACCGCATTAGGTTCACACCGGAGCCCGCGGCCTTGAGGGCGTCGAT
>JAPLUH010000401.1 GCA_026397675.1 Verrucomicrobiota bacterium | reverse complement strand
CCTGATGCTACGGTCACCGGTGTGAATTGGCACTTGAGCCTCCCGAGCGACGGCATCGGCTACACGGCCGACAAGACTCAATCAGGACCCATCGTCTGGAACTCTGGCGGTTTTGGAACCATCTCCCGCGATTTGACGGTCAGCATTGATGACGAACAAGGACCCCTCGAGTTCGGAATCGCTCGCTATGCCACTGGAGCCCTTGATTTCGGGATTGGTGTCAAAGACCCCGTTGCGGCTCAGCAGAATTTGGGCCCTTACTCGAATCCTCAACGCCAACGCATCGCCACCCCGGAGGCTTCGGTTCCTGCCGCTCAAGCCTGGTTCCCCTCCCCGCGTCACGGTGTCTTGGTGCCCGTGGTCCGCAAGGTCGGTCCTGTCAGCTGGAAAGACGGTGCTGCCCCCTTCTATCCGCATGTTTTCATGGCGGTGGACGGTTCCAGCACTCGTGCCTTCAACATGGACAACGGCAACTTCGCTGGCGGTGATTTCTACCTGCGAATGGCGAAGATCGCCGACATGAGTGAGCACCCCAACAGCGCTGCCAACAGCGCCGGTGGATTCCAACGCGCCGCGTTCGACTGTTCAGTGGCTTGGTTCCCATTCCATCAGGGATGGAAAGCCGGTTACTTCGCCGACGCTTCCGGTGGCGCCAAAGGACGCTGGAACCGCCCGTACTCGCACAGTGCGGCGGCTTCCGAAGGCACGTTTGCAGTGGATCGTTCGACCGCTGCGGCGTTGCTTCGCTGGGAAGATCTCGGCGGAGAAACCTACGGTGGTTTGGGCACCCTCAGCCTGCCGGGAGTCAACAGCGTGAAGGACGGCCTTCTGTTCCTCACGGGCAATGACGACAACACGGCCCGGGGCCCTCAGGTCAACTGCGCTCCGTTGGCTGACGGAACGGGTTGGACTGTGGCCGTGCGGTCGGTCGAAGAAAACAAGAACGACCCGGCCACCTATGCCGATGCCGACAAGAGCGAGTTCTCCTTCCTGTATGTTCCGCTGAACACCGCCAACCTTATCGGTGGTGAAATCGACGGAGCTAAAGGAAGTGCGAACCGCTCATCTGGCGCATTCACGGTTGCCCGCGTTTCCGCCGGCCGCTACCTGATCAAGATCGCCGGTAAATCCAGCAAGAGCGGCATGATCATCCTTCAAGCCGTAGGCAAGCATCCGGCCAATACGGCTGTGGTGGATAATGTGACGTTGTCGTACGAGGCCAATGCCGACGGGTTTCTGGTTGAATCCCGTTCCGTCAACCCCGCCGCACCGGCATCGGCTTCGGCCGTGCAGTTACGCGACGCCAACTTCCAGTTCGCTTGGGTGGATTTCACGAATCCCCTTGCACCGGCAGTTTCCGCCCCTCAACTCGCTGTTGAACGATCCGGCTCCAATCTCCTTCTGTCGTGGAAGGGTGCCGGGTCGAATTTCGTGCTGGAAGCCACACCTTCGTTGATTAAGCCCTCATGGGCTCCTTTGACGGATGGTTCCACCAACTCCTTCGTGGTGCCGAATACGGCTACCACTCAGTTCTTCCGGTTGCGCGCCTTCTAAGCGGCATCTGAGAAATCAATCGATCGGGGCGCCGATGCGTTGCTGCATCGGCGCCTTTTTTATGTCCACCCGACGAAACAACCGATGAGTTGAGTGGCTGTTGTGGGGGCTCTGCGTTGGGGGCTTCCCTCGGTGGTTTCAGGTTCGTTGCGCATGCCCTTCAATGCGATTTCAGGGAGACGCTACGCCGTCGAAGCCGCTACCAGCCCCAGTTCACTTTATTTGTTCATCGGTGAGGTAACAGGTCAGGTTGATTCCACCTTCGACCTGGAACCCATGAACGGTTTTGGACGTTTCTATCGGATCCGGCCATTGCCCTGAATCCGATCTCCATCCACCAACGGACCTCCCAATCTATCGGGAGACTTAGGGGCGTTTTCCTTTGGGTTTATCGTCTTCGTCATCGTCGTCCATCCCTTCCGCCAAAACGAAGCCAGCACGCACTGGAGAGGGCATGGAGGACTGGGCACCCCGGACTGAACGCCAGATGATCTCGTTGAGTTCCAGATCATCGGCCGCATCTTCGCGGCTCAAGTCCATCTTGTCCGAACGTTCGCGGCCCCAGGCATCCGCGAGATTCTTTTCATCGAGCCGAGCCTGAGGCGTGATGGCCGTGTAAGGCTTGAGGTCGGGCTTAGATCCAAAGCAGGCATGCATGGGCATCGCAGCCGCATCAAACTGGGTCATCGGCTTCATTCCGTGAATGAGTTCCATGGTCCGCAACATCGAACACGTGGAGTACTGGGTGGATTCGACCGTCTTGCGTCGGATGTACGGG
>JAPLUH010000481.1 GCA_026397675.1 Verrucomicrobiota bacterium | reverse complement strand
GAAGCACGGGCCCGGGAGGCGGACCTGCCGACGTCGGTCTTCCACGAGGTGGCCGAGGACCTCAACCGGCGCAAGATCATCGGCCGCTTCAGCACCTTCCTCGAGCACGTGAAGACGTTGGCCTCGGGCGAACGGGTCACGAAGTTCAACGCGCTGTTCCACTGGGCCGTGCCGCCCGGACTCGAAGAGGCCGCCGGTCGAGAGGTGGGGCGTCACTTTATTATGACCCATGCCTACTGGCGTGAGGGCGGCCCGGAGTTCCGTAACGTCAACATCATGGGTGTGGCCCATGGGACCGATAAGGCCATGGTCCTGGCACACAAGGCAGCCATCGACGTGCACCTGACCGAAGCGGGCATCCCAGTCGGATACACCAACGTGTTCTGGGGTGGGCGCAGCGAGATCAAGCCCAGCGAAATATCACCCGTCGCCTACCGTGACTGGTGCCGGTCTGTGGGGATCGATCCCCAGACCATGGCCGAGTGAGGCTATCACGGCAGGCTCCGCTTCCCGCGCCAACTACTTGGGCAAGCCGCCTCACTTGACCACGGTGGCCTGCAGGGGCGGCCAATAGGCTTGGGCGGCAACCCAGGCACTGATGAGTACGGCCAGAACCAGCGAATGCCCGAAGACAAAGCGGAGAATTTTCCCCTCGTGCCCATGGGCCTGCGCCGAGACACCGGCCACCACGATGCTCTGGGCGTCGATCATCTTGCCCATGACCCCGCCGGTCGAATTGGCCGCACACATCAGGTAAGGGCTCAGCCCAAGTTGTTCGGCGGTGATCCGTTGCAACGAACCAAATAGCACATTGGAAGCAGTGTCGGAACCCGTCAGAGCCACGCCCAACCAACCCAGGAGCGTTCCGAAGAAGGGGTAAAAGACCCCCGTCTTGGCCAAGGCCATTCCCAGTGTGGCGTCGGCACCGGAGAGTTTGGTGACATTTCCGAGCGCCAGCATGGCCGCAATTGTGAGGAGCGATTGGCGAACCGCGAGCAACGTCTCCCACCAAATTCTCAACAAACTGCGCGTCGAATAGCCCATCCACACACCACGCACCCCGGCGGCGAGCAAGATGCCCGTCCCGGTGGCGGACAGCACATTGAGTTTCAACTCCACCTTTTCGACCTTCGACACTCGAACCACTGGCGGAGTCCTCATGACCCGCTCATGAATGCCCGGGATTGGAACGGACGGGGAGGCCAGACGGTCCAACGTGTCTTTCACAGGCCGAGTGCCCCAGGCAAAAATAGCCACGGTCAAAATCCCCCAAGGCAACCAGGGTCGCCACCACCTCGAACTCATCGGAGGAACCTTCGAGATCGGAGCCGTCACCGGACCACCTTTCTGCCGGAAGCGCAGCATCCACAACACCGCTCCCAGGCTGACCAGGGCCGAAACAGAATCCACCAGCCAGGGTCCATGAAAATTGCTCACCAAGAACTGCATCAACGCGAAAGAAACTCCCGCCACCAGTGCCACGGGCCAGACATCGCGAATCCCGCGCCACCCCGACATCGCTCCGACGATCCACAGCGGGATGATCGCTGAAAAAACTGGCAACTGTCGTCCGGCCATCGCCGAGAGTTTAAGTACGTCCAAGTCAGTGACTTGGGCCAGCGTCGTGATCGGAATGCCAATGCTGCCAAAGGCCACGGGGGCCGTGTTAGCAATGAGTGATAATCCGCTGGCATGGATCGGCGAAAAGCCGAGTTGGAGGAGCAACGCGGCCGTGATCGCCACGGGAGCTCCGAATCCCGCCGCCCCCTCGATAAACGCCCCAAAACAAAAGGCGATGAGGATCACCTGGATTCGTGGATCCGGAGCCAACCGAACCAACTGCTCCTTAAGTTCCTGAAACAAACCCGACCGGACCGTCAGCGCATGCAGAAACATGACATTGAGGACAATCCAACCGATCGGAAATAGTCCATAGGCCCCACCATAGACCGCAGCGCCCAAGGCGGCCGGGATCGGCATCCGGAAAGCCACCAGTGCCACGCTCAGTGCCGCCCCCAAAGCCAGGAGTGCCGCGATGCTGACTCGAATTCGTTCCCAGGCCACCAAACCCAGGAGCAGTAGAACGGGAATGGCCGCAACCGTGGTGGAAAGCCACGGGTTGCCTAAGGGATCAAGGGGTTGTGACCAAGGCATGGAAGGTGACGAAGTATTAGCCGGAGCATCGCGGGACGGAAAGCCGCGAAACCCCATAACTCGACCGCCCGGAGATCGGCCTCGACCGAGGAGGCTCGTGGTCCTGGAAGGCTCGTGGTAATTGTAGACTCATCGTGCTACAATCTCGGATTCTTGCTGCAAACGTTGCCTCACCCAGGCACCTCCGAGGTTGGGCGATTTGTCCGAAAGCGCCAGTGTCGGCGGACACGGACCGCTCGCACACCCCAGTGGGTCTAAAGTGAATGATTGAGATCCAATATTTGCGCAAGATCCTGATGACTGATACATTAAACCCATAATACATGTCTGAGGACCTTTCTCCGCAGGGCAACCGAGGTAACCGACCAGGGGAGCCCAAAATCCCCAATCAAAACTGGTTAATCTGGCCTGCTCTCATCTTGTTGGGCCTGGCGCTCATTATCTGGAACCGGCAATCTCGTGGCTTAGCCGAGAAAACCATCGCTCCGCAGGTGTTTTTCCAACTGGTCAATTCGAACCTCGTTCGGGATGGCGTCATCGAAAACAACCCCCAGCAAATTCTGGAAGTGGTTCGCGGGTCATATCCTTCCGATTCGAGTGGGACTAATCTTGTGCCGTTTCGGGTGGAAATGCGGGTTACCCCGCAAAAGTTAGACAACCTCTACGAGGTTCACGGTTTCCGCTCGGTTGAACGCTCCGGCAACTGGACCACGTTCTTAATGAGTGCCGCCCCATTGATTCTGGGTGGTGTTCTCATCTGGTTCATTTTTCTGCGGCAGATCAAGGCGGCGGGCAAGGGAGCCCTCAGCTTCGGTAAATCTAAGGCCCGGCTCCTCACCAAAGACCGCAATAAAACCACCTTCAAGGATGTGGCCGGTGTCGAAGAAGCCAAGGATGAGGTTTCCGAATTGGTGGAATTTCTCCGTGACCCGAAAAAGTTCCAGAAGCTGGGTGGTCGCATCCCTAAGGGCATTTTGATGGTGGGCCCGCCCGGAACTGGCAAAACCCTGCTCGCCAAAGCCATTGCCGGTGAGGCCGATGCCAGCTTCTTCAGCATCAGCGGATCCGACTTTGTCGAAATGTTTGTTGGTGTCGGTGCCAGCCGCGTTCGCGATATGTTCGAGCAGGCGCGTAAGAATACCCCCTGCTTGATCTTCATCGACGAAATCGATGCGGTGGGACGCAGCCGTGGTCACGGCCTCGGTGGTGGCAACGACGAACGCGAACAAACACTCAACGCCCTCTTGGTGGAGATGGACGGATTCGATACCCAAGAAGGCATCATCATCATCGCGGCCACCAACCGCCCCGATGTGCTCGATCCCGCCCTGCTCCGCCCCGGCCGTTTCGACCGTCAGGTGACCGTCAATCTCCCCGATGTTCGCGGGCGTGAGGCCATCCTCAAGGTGCATGCCAAGAATGTGAAGCTCGACGGTGCGGTCGACCTCTCGGTCATCGCCCGCGGCACTCCGGGTTTTTCAGGTGCTGAACTGGCCAACTTGCTCAATGAAGCGGCCTTGTTGGCGGCTCGGACCGGCAAGAAGTCCATTGGCATGAACGAGTTGGAAGAGGCTCGAGACAAAGTGCGATGGGGCCGTGAGCGTCGCAGCATGGCGATGTCTGAAGAGGAAAAGACCGGCACAGCCTGGCATGAGGCCGGCCACGCCGTCGTCAATGTGGTGCTCAAGCACACCCATCCATTGCACAAGGTGACCATCATTCCTCGAGGTCAGGCTCTGGGCGCCACGATGTACCTGCCGAAAGAAGACATCCACAACCGCCGGTTCAAAGAGCTCAACGACATCATTGCCGTCACCATGGCCGGCCGCATCGCCGAGCAAATGTTCACCGACGATATTTCCAGCGGCGCCTCTGGAGACATCCAGCAGGCCACCTCAATGGCTAAAGCCATGGTCATGCACTGGGGCATGAGTGATCAATTGGGCATGGTCCTCTACGGAGAGTCCCAAGAATACGTCTTCCTGGGGCGTGATATGATGCGTTCCAAGGAATACAGCGAACAAACTGCCCTACGGATCGACGCCGAGGTGAAGCGTATTATCGATGTCGGGTTCAAGACGGCCAATGACATTTTGACCGAGTATCGGGACAAGGTGGAACTGGTCGCCCGGGCGCTCTTGGAGTACGAGACTCTCGAAGGATCCCAAGTCGCAGACATCGTGCGTACTGGCACGTTCACCCCTCACTCACCGCGTCCCGACAAGCCGGAACCCCCGAGCGGGGCTCAGGCGGCAACCCCGTTGCCCGAGGTAATTAAGCCCGTACCTCCGAAGCTTCCGGGTTTCGGTAGCGCGGCCCCAGCAGCAGCCTGAACGGGTCTCTAAAAACCTTTAACTCCCTCCATCGGCGCGGATCGAACCCTCGGGTTTGTTCCGCGCCGAGTGTTTTTCAGGCCCTCACTTGGCCCGTGCCGAAGCCCTGCCACTTATAACTGCAAAGTTCATCGAGACCCATCGGTCCCCGAGCTCCAATCTTGTCGGTACTAATACCGATCTCAGCCCCCATACCGTACTCCCCGCCATCGGTGAACCGTGTCGAGGCGTTCCAGTAGACGGCAGCCGAATCGACCTCGGCTAAGAAACGTTCTGCCACCGCTGAATCGGCGGTCACCACGGCTTCGCTGTGTCCTGAACCATGTCTATGAATGTGGTGAATGGCCGCATCCAAACCATCGATCACCGCCACGTTGAGGATGTAGTTGTTGTACTCCGTCTCCCAATCTTGAGGCTCCGCGGCCCGAGCCACGCTGGATGTGCCGCAGATCGCGCCGGCAAGCAATTGCAGCGCCTCTGCGTCGGCATGGAACTCGACGGACTTCGTCGCCAACCGAGCCGCCATGCGTGGTAAGAAATCGGCCGCCACCGCCCGGTCGACCAACACGGTTTCGGCAGAATTGCAGGTGGAGGGACGCTGGCATTTGGCGTTGAAGACGATGTCTTCGGCCATGCCCAAATCGGCTGCCGCGTGCACATAGACGTGGCAGACGCCCTTGTAGTGCTTGATGACCGGCACCTTGCTGCATTCGGTCACCGCCCGAATTAATCCCTCACCGCCTCGGGGCATGCAAAGGTCCACGTACTGGGTCAACGACAAGAGGGCTGGAATGGCCTCGCGATCGGCCGTCGGCACCACTTGGATCGCGTGCTCCGGAAAACTCGGCAGCACGGACCTGGCCGACGTGATCAACGTCTCGGCAATCAACCGGTTGGAATTCAACGCCTCCTTGCCACCTCGAAGAATGGTGGCGTTGCCGGTCTTGAAACACAGCGAGGCTGCGTCGGCCGTCACATTGGGGCGGGATTCATAAATGATGACCACCACTCCAATCGGCGTCGTGATTTTGCGGAGGCGGAGTCCGTTGGGGCGATCACGCGTGTCGAGCACACGTCCGACGGCGTCCGGAAGCGCCGCAACCTCACGCAACCCCTGAGCCATGGCGGCAATGCGATCGGCATTCAGCGCCAGTCGATCCATCATGGCTCCGGTCAGTCCGAGGCCCTTGCCCACTTCCAAGTCGAGCGCATTGGCCTCCAGCAGGCGTGGCCCAGCTGCAACCAAACCGTCGGCCATCGCCCGGAGGCAGCGGTTCTTTTCATCGGCCGACAGCCGGGCCAATTCACGCGATGCGGCCTTGGCTCGTCGACCCAGTTCCGTCATTTCATCCATCAGCGCCATGCAGTCAGCGTAGCTCTGCGAGGCGGGCGACGGAAAACCAAAACACGGGTTCCCTGCCCGTTGATTCAGCCGTCGCTGCGATGGGAAAAATTGATGGCGACGATGGCAACGGCGTTAGCAGCTACCAAGTCCCCAATGGACTGACCGGCACTGCACGCCCCTCGGGCCAAACCACATAGACGGTCTGATGCGATGCCGCCCATGCATCTCGGAACGAGGCTCTCGAGAAATTCCTCCGGACCCGGCTCAAACCAACACCGGGGTCGTTGACGCTCACCGACGACTCCGATACCGCGCAAACAACGACCAAATGACCGTCGCCCTTTTCTGGCTTTGAGGCCCCCTTCAACACCGCATACGAAACCGATGCCGCCACGGGAATCCCTGAGTTCAACAAGGCCTCCAGATCGGCGATTCCGCTCAAACGGACGGCCGCAGCCTGCAAACCCGGTCTGCTACCGGCATAGGCGGCATTGAAGGACCAATTGCCGGTGCCTGGCCACCCGGGATCGTGGACGCCGGCCGCCACCAGCCGCACATCCTGGTCCCATTCCGGATGGGCTGTTTGTTGCCCCCAATAAGCCATGAGCATGGCGACGCTAGTTGGGCTGCACCACTGGGTCACACCCTCCGGGTAATCGGCCTGAGATTTTTTTGGGACTTCGAGAAGCCCTTGGGTGCCCCGATGAACTGGGATCGACTGTGCGGTCTGTGCCGCCGGAGTTGGCTCCACGGGTCCGGTGGAGGGCGACCATAAGGCCAGATCCATCCGCTTCAGAACAGCCAATGTTTGGGCGGGATCCGAGAACCGCACCCGGAGTCGAACTGCTTGTCCAGCCGTTGGCAGCACCAGCGTGTCCGTGTCTACCGAGCCTGAGTCGTCACGCTGACCGCCAACACTGGTGCGCCGCGTGGGTGACTGCGAGGCCGACCAACGTCCCAAGTGCCACCACCGACCCCAATGCCCAGCGCTCTGAACTTGGCACTCAATCTCCAGATCGGCGTCTGTGCGGAGATTCCATGAGACCACCAATTCGCGGAACGGTATCGAAGACTTCCACTCCTGCGAGACCCACGCAGAACTATTGGACGACTCCCGTTGGAACGCATGAAACTCCGTCACCGGAATCCATCGGGCGTCCGCCCACGCCATCGCCGACGCACAAAAAAAGCACCATCCTCGGAACCGCAGCCACATAGGCCCAGTGTGAACTTTGGCCGCGGAATGTCGCTTCTGGAATTAAAGGGCACCGAGTTGCGGGTGCCAAGATTGCCCTAGCCGTTTCAGGCCGATTCTTTTGCCGTTGCCTGTCGTGTTCTCGAGGAGTTGGATGGAACGACTCTTCCGGATCCTCGCTCGCCATGAAGCCTTCAATGTTGACCCGCTCCTCCTCCCGGCTCGCCTTCACGCTCATCGAGCTGCTGGTGGTCGTGGCCATCATCGCCATCTTGGCCGGAATGCTCCTGCCCGCGCTGGCCAAGGGAAAGACCAAGGCCTTGCAGGCGCGTTGCACGTCGAATCTCCGCCAAATCGGAATGACCTTCGCCATGTACACCGGCGACTCGAACGACCGGTTTCCTTACTCCGGTCGCGATTGGCCACAAATGGGGTTCATCGATTTCCTCAAGCTGATGGATCCCTACATTAGCACCAACGCGCGATCCTTCTACTTTTGCCCGTCAGAAAAGGGGCGTGGATTCAACCTCGAATGGACGATCGCCAACAATTACCCCATCAAAACCAACGAGCTGCTCTTTCCCTGTTCGTATTACTACTACAATCAGTTCTACCACAACAACGACAGCTCTGCTCTTCAAGTTCGCAAGGTCACCGAGGTCCTGTCTCCGACCAAGAAAGCCATCTCGCCCTGCTTTTCTAGCAATCGAGGGAAGTGGAACGACATTTACAAGGGCACCGGAGCTGCCGCGCACGGACCCCGGGGTATGTCGTTGCTCTTCGTGGACGGGCATAGCGAATTCGCCCTGTACGACCGGTTGAATGCGCCATTTAAAGACGGCGCCAAGCTCATTTACAACCTCGATTGGACCGTTGGCAGCCTCACCGGCGAAGACCTGAAATAACCGGCCCAACGCGGCAGGTTCATCGGATTGGCCGGGTTTCTTCGCGGCCTCCGACTAGCGAAACTCCAGGAAACAGTGAATGCTGTGGGTCCGGTGCGTCACCCGCCGTCCGGGGCCCATGCCGATCACTGACCACATCCGAAACAAGCTGTCCACGGTACCGCACCGTCCCGGTGTCTACCTGCACAAAGACCGATTCGGCACGGTCATCTACATCGGCAAGGCTCGCGACCTTCGTAAGCGGGTCTCCCAGTACTTCCACCCCTCGCGACGCATGGGCTGGGATCTCAAGTTCAACGCCTTGGTTGATGCCATCCACGACTTCGATTGGCACATGGTCAAGAACGAGGCGGAGTCGTTGCTGCTAGAGAGCCGGCTCATTAAGGAATTTCAGCCGCGCTTCAATATCGACCTCAAGGACGACAAGCAGTTCCTCCTCTTAAAGGTCAACCTCAACGACCCAATTCCCCGCTTCACGCTGACGCGCCTGCGGAAAGACGACGGCTGCCTCTACTTCGGTCCCTTCGCCCATTCGGGCAGCGTGCGTCGGGCGCTGACCCTCATGCGACGAAAGTTCAAGCTTCGGGGCTGCCGTCCGTTGCACCCCAATGAGTCGGATTACCGGCACTGCCTGTACGGCAACCTTCAACACTGCACGGCTCCCTGCATCGCCAACGTCACCCGTGAGCAGTACCTGGAACAAGTCCGCGCCGGCATCGGGTTCCTCGAAGGGCACACCGAGGAGCTCCGCAGCGAATTGGAGATCGAGATGCGCAAGGCTGCTGCCAACCTCGACTTCGAGAAGGCGGCCCAGCTCCGAGATGCGCTGGAAGACCTCAAGCGCACCACGCTGAAGACCGAAAAATTCGAGCGAATTCCTTACAACTTGCCCGTGGCTGTCCACCCGGAATCCGACCTGCGCGAACTCGGGCGATTGCTGGGCCTCGCTGCACCTCCGGCCCGGATCGAGGGCTTCGATATCTCCAACATCAGCGGCACCTTCATTGTGTCATCGATGGTCAGTTTCTGGCATGGGCGTCCCGACCGGTCCAATTACCGTCGGTTCCGGATGAAGACGGTGAGCACCCAGGACGACTTTGCCTCAATGGCTGAGACGATCCAGCGGCGGTACACCCGCCTGAAACGGGAGCTCCAAGATTCCACGACACCCACCGTCGCTAGTACCCCTCTCGAACAGGAAGACTCGGTAGAAGATTCCCCCGAAGATTCCCTCCCAGCAGAGGGCATCGCAGCCGAATCCCCGGAGCGTCCTTGGATCCCGAAGATTACGGCGGGACCGCGGTTGCCAGATTTGATCCTCATCGATGGTGGCAAGGGCCAACTCAATATGGCTTGTGCCGAACTCGCAAAGCTCGGGCTTTCCCATATACCGATCTTGGGGTTGGCCAAGGAGTTCGAAGAAATCCATCTGCCGGGTGAGAAAGATCCGCTGCGGCCCGGGCTAGACAGCGCTGCGGTCAAGCTCCTGCAGCGAGTCCGAGATGAAGCCCATCGGTTCGCGAAAGCATCCTGGATGAATTCCCGGGCATTGGTGAGGCCCGCAAGAAGGCTCTCCTGAGGCGTTTTGGATCGATCCAACGATTGCGCATTGCACCCATCCACGAAATCGAACAGGTGGACGGCTTTGGCGGCACCATGGCCCAGGCGCTCAAACGCTTCTTAGAGGCCCGCAAGGACTCCTAAATTTTAGGATCCCGGAGGCACTTCGACCGTGTCGCCATCCATCTGATAAATTCCCACCAAATAGCCGTTCTCGCGCATGGCCCCAACCTTGAGGGTGCCATAGAGGGTCACGGCCTGATCCATCACGGGCTTGATTCCGGACGTGGTCATCTTCACGGCGATCCACTCATTGATCTTGGGCACGGTGCCGAAGCAGCACATGGACTGGTCGCGCATGAGCAGCAGCTCAGTCACCAGGCCCCCTTCTACTTTCAAGGGCAGCATGAAGCCCTTCACAGCCACCTTCTTACCGCTGAACGCCTTCACTTTGGCGGGTATCTGGGTATCCGGATCGGCCGCCGGGGCATTGGTCTTCGAGGCCGGAGCGTCTTCAGGCACCTCGTACTTGAAGGTGGCCAGGACATCGAATCCCACGGATGCAAAGCCAGGTTTTGCAGCCGGTGTGTTGGTCGTCACGGGCGCTTTGGAAGATTCAGCCTTTGGATCCGCCGCGTTGGCTTCGCCTGCTAAAGGCTTGATCGGCTTTCCGCGGGGGACCGCTGCAGGAGCGGCGGATTGGGCCATCAGCGGAGACCAGAAATCGGGGCTGGAGCCCAGCCATGCTGTAGCCAAAAAAATGGTGAGAAATCGAAGACCCCGTCGAAGTCTCTTTTGGACTCCCTGCTTCATGGATACATCCGCACGCATGAAGGAACCTTAATGTGTCAGCGCTCACAACGCCAGCGCGGCTCAAGGAGAGATTTCCACCCTTGACGCTGCCCGACAGCGGAGCGGATTTTGTGCTCTCAACCCCTCTCTGTCTATTTTTGCCTGCAACCATTCCCTGATGGCCCACCTGCTCACTCGAACTCCATGGATGCACCGCCGGGCGATGCTCCTTTGGAAGCTCTGCATCGCAATCCTCGCTAGCACTCTCTCGTTGATCTCACGGGCCGACAGCACCGTCGTCTTCAACGAAGTACACTACCACCCCGCAGATCGGGAACCTCTTTTCGAGTGGGTTGAGCTGCATAACCAGATGGCGGTCAGCATGGACCTTTCCGGATGGCGACTCGCGGGAGGCATTACCTACTTGTTTCCCCGGGGAACAGTCCTGCAAGGCGGTGCTCAACTGGTCGTTGCCGCCAACCCGGCCGCGCTCTTAGAGCTCGGAGTCACCAACGTGGTCGGTCCATTTCAAGGTCGCCTTTCCAATTCCGGTGAGACGCTGGAACTGCGAAATAATAACCAGCGGCTGATGGACGAGCTCTCGTATGGCACCGGCTCGGAGTGGCCCGTAGCTCCCGATGGACACGGCCCCAGCTTGGCCAAAATGGAAGAATCGACCGCCACTGCAGTCGCGTCCCATTGGCGACCGAGCTCTCAGCGCGGCGGATCCCCAGGCAGCCGCAATTTTCCGAGCGAGGGTTCCGAAAGTCCGCCCGTTCTCGTTTCTGCATCCCACGGCTGGGAGCTCCTGGTTTCGGCGTCGACCCCGGGACCGGATTGGTTTTCGTCCAACGGATTGGATCCTAACTGGAAGTCGGCAACAGCACCGTTTTTTGGTGGAGACGCCTCTCCTCCCACCGGAATTGAGACGGCCATCCCTACCCTCTTTTCAACCGGTTTGTCGGATTCCCGGAAGGCATTGACTGCGGGTACCCGGGATGCTCACTACACGGTGCTGGCTTCCGCACAGGTCGTTTCTCCGCCACCGCCATCCCCGGCCCTAATAATTGAGGGGCATCCGGCCTGGATGGCCAATGATTCCAGTTCGCAATGGCTGGGACCGGTCCACCCGGGAACCGCCAGCGTCGCGGCCGGTAATTACCGCTACCGGACCCAATTCGATCTCTCTGCATTCGCTCCGGATTCCGCGCGACTCCAGGTCCGAGCCGCCGCCGACAATCGGATTACGTCCGTGCTGCTCAACGGCCGGAGCATCGGCCTGAGCTTCGAGGGATTTCAATCGTTCAGCCCGGTGGTTAACGTCGGTTCCGGATTCACGACGGGGACCAACACGCTCGAGTTCCTCTGGGCCAATGACTCCAACTCACCTAATCCGGCAGGTTTTCGGGCGCTGTTGCAGGGCACGGCCCGCAGCCGATTTAATTCCGATAGCCGCCTGACCCCCTCGGTCACCCAGGCGGCTTATTTTCGGACTCGGTTCGTGGTTCCACCCAACTTGGCTCGGGCGCGACTAAAACTCCGAACCACTTACGATGATGGGGCGGCCTTCTACCTGAATGGCCGTGAGGTCCACCGGGGCAACCTGCCGACTGGCGCACTGAATTTCGATACGCCCGCTCTGGCCTCCCAGCCAGGAATCCCGTCACCCATCGAGATTTCTCTGCCACCCGGCAGCCTGCGGACTGGCACCAATATTTTGGCTGTGGAACTGCATCAAGCCACCGACGGAATTACGGACCTATGGTTCGAGGCAGAACTTGCTGTGCAGGAAACGCAGGACTCCTCGCGAGTCGGACTCCGGTTCAACGAGGTGGCCGCCCCTGGCTTGGTTTTTTTTGTCGAGGTCGCTAACACTAGCCTGGAAGCCCAGAGCCTCGATGGCCTCCGGATCACCTCCACCGGACGCTCAGCGGGAGCCTACACCTTTCCGAACGGCACAATCCTGCTCTCCGGCGGAGTTCGTTCGGTGGCATCGTCCCAGTTGGGCTTCCGACCGGAGCGGGGCGACCACCTCGTCTTGGAATCCACGACCGACGAGAGCGTGCTGGATGCCGTGGTGCTCGGCTCCCGAGCCCAGGCTCGCCATCCCGATGGCACCGGTCCCTGGCGATTCCCATCGGCGCTGAGTCCGGGACAGACCAACGAGGTGCGTCTCCACCGCGAGGTAGTCCTCAATGAACTCCTCTATCACCCGCCCGACGGATTGGTTTCTGGCAGCTGGATGGAGCTCCTCAACCGCAGCGCCTCCGACATCGACCTGTCAGGCTGGACTTTCGCCGAAGGCATCGGCTTCCGATTCCCCGCCGGCACGACATTGAAGGCCGGACAACTGTTGCTCGTCGCTGAAAACCCAGGGCTCCTTCGCTCTGAAAATCCGGGCATCCAGGTCCTCGGTCCCTTCGAAGGGAAACTCTCCAACTCCGGGGAGCGACTGGTGCTGGTCGATGCGGACGGCAATCCCGCGGACACCGTGGAGTATGCCGATTCTGGCCGTTGGCCGGAGGAGGCTGACGGAGCCGGCTCCAGCCTCGAATTGCGGGACGCCGAGGCCGACAACGCATCGCCGGAGGCGTGGGCCGCGAGCGACGAATCTAGCCGCTCGGAATGGGTTCGCCATACCTACTGGGCCCGGGCGGTTTCCGCACCTGGACCTACCCTCTGGAATGAATGGGTGATTGGCCTGCTCGATGCTGGGGAATGTCTCATCGATGACCTGCAAGTTGTGGAATCTCCCGGAACGGCCACGGCCATTTCATTGCTCAAGAATGGTGACTTTGAACTAGGAATCACTTCTTGGCGCTGCCTCGGAACCCATCGTCTCAGCCGGGTCATCGAAGACCCCACTCTGCCAGGAAATCATGTGCTGCACCTGGTGGCCACCGGTCCTACCGAGCACATGCACAACCACATCGAAACCACCCTGGCCAATAACAAATCGGTGGTGAATGGGCGCGAGTACGAAGTGTCGTTCCGTGCCCGCTTTCTGAAGGGATGCCCGCGACTGAACACTCGGCTCTACTTTAACCGCGTGGCCAAGACCACGGAGTTGCCCCGGCCCACTCGGTCTGGAACCCCCGGTTCCCCCAATTCCCGGAAGACGGCGAACCTCGGCCCTACCTTCGAATCCCTGAGTCACTCACCGGCCGTTCCTGCTGCTGGTCAGGCGGTGACGGTCACGGTTGTCGCCTCGGACCCGGATGGTGTCGCCAGCGCGCGCCTCTTCTGGTCGGTCACTGGGGCCGCCTGGCAGTCCAAGGCGGTCTCGTCGGACAGTACAGGCCGGCTCAGCGCCACGATTGCCGGGCAGCCTGCGGGTTCGACCCTGCAGTTTTACTTTGAGGCCACTGACGGCCGAGGAGTAACCGCCTGGTTTCCAGCAGCCGGCCCTCAGTCACGGGCCCTGGTAGGCGTGGCCGATGGGCGGGAGCGACTGGGATCGCTGCACAACCTTCGCCTCCTCATGACGCCCTCCGACCTGGCGCTGCTTCATGCGGAGACCAACGTCATGAGCAACGAGTTTCTGGGGGCCACGGTGATCCACGATGAGAAGGAAATCTTTTATGATGTGGGCGTCCATTTGCAGGGCAGCCAGCGAGGGCGACTGGAGGCCAGCCGAGTCGGATTCACCTTAAGATTCCCCCCAGACCACCTGTTCCGTGGAGTCCATTCCGGGATCTCTATCGACCGGTCCGGAGGCTATACCGGTGTGGGTGGAGACCAGGACGAGATCGTCCTCAAGCACGCCCTTCAGCACGCCGGTGGGCTCCCAGGAATGTATGATGACTTGGTCCATGTCATTCCGCCGCGGATGGACCTGACCGGCACGGGCCTATTAATTTTGGCTAAATACGGCGACGTATTTCTGGACTCCCAATTTGAAAACGGATCCGACGGCAACGAGTTCAAACTCGAGCTCGTTTATTACCCCACCACCACGGTCACCGGCGGCCGAGAATCGATCAAACGCCCCCAACCTGACGAGGTGACAGGCGTGGACATCACCAACCTGGGCAACGATCCGGAGGTTTATCGATGGTTCTTCTTGCCGGAGAACAACCGCTCTTCCAGCCGTCACGAACCCCTCATGGCCCTGGCCAAAGCGCTGTCCCTCAGCGGTTCCGCCTTGGAGCAGGAGTCGGAGCGTCTCATGGATGTGGACACTTGGCTGCGGGCCGTCGCCTTTCAATCGCTCTTTGGATTGGTGGACACCTACCCCTTCGACAATCCGCACAACTTCATGATTTATTTCAGACCCATCGACGGGCGCGCCCTGCCCTTTCTCTGGGACATGGATTTCAACTTCGGCGCGGCGGTGAATTCCCCTCTCAATCGCACCACGGGCAACCTCGCACGCCTGTTTAACCTGCCCGCGAATCAGCGTCGCTATCAGGCTCATTTACTCGACATGGTCACCACGACCTACAACCTCCAGTATCTGGGCCCTTGGATCGATCATTTCGGAGCCTTGGCCGGTCAGAATTTCAGCGGCATCCGAGGCTATGTTCAGCAGCGCTCCGCCTACGTTCGCAGCAAATTGCCGGCAACGGTTCCGTTCCGCGTGACCAACCCATCCACCAACGTGGCGCTGTTCACAACCTCCACCGGAGTCCTGCAAGGCAACGCCTGGATCGATCTCAAGGAACTCATCGTGGAAGGCCCTGAGGACACCAATCGCGTGCGCTGGATCAACTCCACCACCTGGCAGGCCACCCCTACTTTGCGTCTGGGTCAAAACACGGTTCGGTTGCGGGGCTATGACTTCAGCGGGGCCCTGATCATCAACACCGAGTGGGTCCTCACGAGTACCGCCCCGGACGGGGGCCTGAATGTCGATCAGGACCAAATGCCTGACGCCTGGGAGCGCCGGTTCGGTCTGGACCCATCCAGTGATGATCGACTGTTGGATGCTGATAATGACGGTCAGACGAACCGCGATGAATTCCTCGCCGGCACCGACCCCAGAGATCGTCAAAGCGTTCTACGCCTTCAATATGGCTGGGCCGGTGACCAATTGAAGCTGCACTGGGATGCCAAGGCCGGCCGATCCTACACGCTCCTGGAAAGCTCCGAGATCAACCCTGCATCCTGGAGGCGTCACTCCGACTTTTCGGCCGAAGTGGGCGACCGCAACTCCCAGATCTTTGTTCCACTGGCACCGACGGGGGAACCTCATCTCTATCGCTTGGTAACGCCGTCCTCACCCTGAATCTCCGCCCCGATTTGATGGCCCGATTGGGAGACGATCATCACGCGCTGCAGCACTCACAAAGCCCGAGCCGATGATGTTGAATTCCTGAAGCATCATCGGGTGGATCACAGCCATTGAACGCTGCCGGCCAACCTATCATCCTCAAACCCTCGCCCATGAGTTCCCAATCCTTCCTGCGTCAATGGAGCAGCATTCTGATCTTGGTTTGCCTTGGGTACGCTCCAGTTGGAGTGGCTCAATCCGTTGAGGTGCCAGCCCCGTTGAGCGTCCCCCGCCCTGGGCCCACCAACGCGGAGCCCTATTCCCCACAACCCATCGTCCAAGGCGGAATTGTCATTCCTCTGTACCCGCCGGATTCTGCGCAACTCAACGCCAGCCGGGTTCGCGAGGCCGAACACTACAACTTGAGCAAGTCGGTGGCCGGGCGGATTAGCTGGATCACCAACATCCACAACCCCTCCATCGAGGTGCACACGGTCGAGGGAGGGCTCAACACGGGTGCGGCCGTGATTATGGCCGCGGGCGGAGGGCATCGGACGCTGAACGTGGGTTCAGAAAGTGCGGACTTTGTTCCGTTTTTCCACCAATACGGGGTCAGCACCATTATCTTGCGCAACCGCCTGCGGGCCGACGGCTACGATGTCCAGAAGCACGCGGTGAATGACGCCCTTCAGGCCATCCGGCTGGTTCGCGCCCACGCGGCGCGTTGGAACATCGACCCCAAACGCATTGGCATCATGGGCTTCTCGGCAGGCGC